>JBJSXZ010000099.1:0-2783 GCA_046086645.1 Candidatus Limnocylindrus sp. | reverse complement strand
GAGCAAGCCCGGAAACTCGTTCGACTTGCATGTCTAAGGCATACCGCCAGCGTTAGTCCTGAGCCAGGATCAAACTCTCCGAAACAACGCGCTGTCGTGTGACAACACGTCAATTTTCCGAGGGTTTGCCCCCAGCGAATTAAACGGTTGATTATTTGTGTTACCTGCCACTCTTCAGCTGTTAAGGTGCCGCCGGCTTACGCCGACGCGGTCGCCACGGAGACCGTGGTGACAACTGTGTGCGCTGCTCTCCCACCCGTGATCGGGGCGGACGGTAGAGGATCTCAACCACGAGTAGCGCGAAGCGCGATCATAGGCACGTGCGTGCGGAACTGTCAAACGGAGGCCTGCGTGGCGCCCGCACGACATGCAGGGGCAGATCCGTGCGGCAGCACGAGGTAGCAGGGTTTGTTACAAGGGGCTTGATTCAAGGAGGAGGAGGCTCGCTGCAGCGGCAGCGTAAGCAGCGAGCGCCAACGGCGCTCCTCCAGCCGCTGGGTCGACCGCGGTTGCCACCATATAGAGGGGCAAGGCGAGGATGGCAGCGACGAGGAGCTTGGCGCCACGGAGCAGGAGCTCAGTAATCAGTTCGCCCAAGTGCGTGCTCCTTCCAGCCTAACTTTTGTTACAACATTATACGGGCTAGCCAACTCCGCGGCGCTCCTCAAGGCTCCGGAGGATTGTTACAGAGTCAGCGTACTGGAGGTCTGCCCCAAATGGCAAGCCTCGTGCCATCGAAGTGACGGCCGCGACGCTGTCGCCGAGGCGCTCCTGGAGGTAGAGCAGGGTGACGTCGCCTTCTGGCGAGGGGTTCGTGGCGATAATTACCTCGCGGATCGGCGTTCCAGCGGCTGTAGCGGCCGCCACCCGATCGAAGAGTTCGCGCATGCGCAGCTGGCCAGGGCCGATCCCCGCCATGGGCGAGAGGGTCCCATTGAGGACATGGTAGCGCCCACGATAGGCGCCAGTGCGCTCGATTGCCACGAGATCTAGAGCCTCCTCCACGACGCAGAGGAGGCCCGCATCGCGTCCCTCATCGCGGCAGATCCAGCAGCGCTCCTGGTCGGCCACATGACCGCACTCAATGCAGGGACGCGACGTGTCGCGCATCGTCGTGATCGCGCCCGCCAAGGCCTTCGCATCCATGATGGGTGTACGCAGGAGGTGGAACGCGAGCCGCTCTGCGGTGCGCGGTCCAACGCCTGGGAGGCGCGAGAGTGCCTCAATGAGTCGTTCGACGGAGGGTGGGAGGGGCGACGCGCCCATCAGTCCTTCCATACCTCGCGAAGTGCGGCGTCGGCATCGAGGTCGGCAAAGGCGATCTCCAGCGTTTCGCCGTATGCCGCCTGCGCCAGCGCGGCGATTCGTTCACGACGACCTTCGGCCCGACCGCGCAAGAATCGCTTGTCGGGAGCGTACGTCAGGGTAAGTACCCCCTTCGCGCGTGATGGTCGTGCGTCGGCGAGGAGCGGCTTCGTTGCAGGATCTGCAGCGGAAATCATCGCCGCCCACTCTGCGCTCACCGGAGTAGCGCTCGCCGACGGGACGGGTGCACTCGACGCAGTTGGCACCGCCTGAGCAGCAGGTGCTGCAGCAGCGGGGCGAGGCTTCGCCGGCACGGTGGCCGCAGAAGCTGGTGCAGAGGTGGCCGCTACCACTGGAGCGGGTGCTTGCGCTGCCGAAACCGCGTTGCCGCCCAAGAGCATCAACTCGAGGCCGAGACGGAGGTCGGCATCGCTGCGTCCCGATTCCACCTGGCGCAGCGCATGCGCGAGTCGAAGGAGTTCGACACGCGTGCGGCCCGCAAGCGCGAGGGTTGCGTCGCCGCGGTCGCCAAGTTCGAGTCCAGCGGAGAGCTTCCCTCCCTCATGTGGCACGCTCCCACCACCTGAGAGTGCACCGTGAAGGGCACGGCGCACGAGGTCAATCAGGCGATCGGCCACGATGCGCGGGTCACGACCGCGCTGCTCAAAATCGGCAAGGAGCGCGAGGCCGGCCGCAGCATCGTTATCGAGCATGGCCGTTGCAAGGCGCTCGATCCGATCGGCGGCTGGGAGACCGAGTAGCTCTTCGACGTCGGCAGCGCGGAGCGGGTCAACGCCAGACGAGAGCAGCTGGTCGAGCATCGACTCGGCATCTCGCATCCCCCCATCAGCCAGGCGGGCGAGGAGGGCGATCGCATCTGGCTCGGCGGTGCGCTTCTCTGTCGCAAGGATTGCCGCAAGTTTCGCCGCAATCTCGTCACGCGAAATCGGGCGAAAGTCGAAGCGCTGGAGGCGCGAGAGAATCGCTGGACGAATCTTCGAGGGGTCGGTCGTACAGAAGATAAAGACGATTCCTGGGGGCGGCTCTTCGAGCCATTTCAGGAGTGCATCCCAGGCGTCATTCGTAAAGCGATGCACCTCGTCGAGGATGAGCACCTTGCGCTTCAGATCGGTGGGCGGGTTCATGATGAGGGGGATCAGGTCATCGCGTACGTCGTCGATGCGGTTCGAGGTTGCAGCATTCGACTCCACGACGTCGAAAGTTGCACCATTGGTGATGGCGACGCAGGAGCGACAGGTGCCGCAGGGCTCACCCTCGGCTGGGGCAAGACAATTGAGTGCCTTGGCGACAATGCGCGCCGTGGAGGTCTTACCTGTGCCACGCGGGCCAACAAAGAGGAGGCCGTGCCCGATTCGATCAGCGGCGACAGCACGTCGAAGCGTTTTTGCGATCGGGTCTTGGCCGCGAAGTTCGCCGAAGGTTGTGGCACGATAGCGACGATAGATTGCGAGCTGCTC
>JBJSXZ010000098.1:0-2087 GCA_046086645.1 Candidatus Limnocylindrus sp. | reverse complement strand
CGCTGGGGCGGCACCTCGTGCTGATCGACGCGATCGCGGAGTAGCGCGCCGCTACGGGTGGAGCGTGTGGGAGTCGAGGACGCGATTCAAGAGTTCCGCGAGCGACCCGTCGGAAAGATCTGCAGGACTCACGGGAGCATCGAGGCCAACCGTCACCCCAACAATCGGATCGCTGCTCGCGCTTCCAGGTGCCACCCCGAGGGCTGCCGCTGCGGCGAGCTCCTGCATCTGGTCTTCAGGTAGGATCACGCGCTCTACATGGTCACCATGATCCATAACAACGTGCCCGTCGGCATACACGGTGCCGGTCTCCACATAACCACTCGACCAGCTGCGGGTGATGACGTAGGCGGCCGGCCCAGTCGCCTCAGGACCACTTGAGCAGGCGGCGACAAGCAGGGCGAGCACGAGTGCCGCAATTGACTTCATAGAGGCATTCTAGCGCCTGCCCGTTTTATGTCTATCGGCGATGATGAGGGTGTGACGCCAGCAGCACGCGACCAACTCCGGATCTCCGAGGCGCAACTCGGTCGCATGCGCGCGATGCAGTACGCCTACTCGGCCCTCTTCTTCCGCCAGATCACGACCTGGGGGGTCGTTGCCTTAGGGCTGCTAGCATTCTCAAACCTGGACCAGTTCGAACGCGCAATCGCGTGCGTGCCATTCATCGTGCCCTTCGCGTTTCTCGAGGCAGGCTATCTGTTTTACTACACGGTCTTTGCCCGGAGACACGCAGAATTTTTGGAACGCGCAATCAATGCGCAGCTTGGTCGCACAGCGCTCGTTGCGCACCGCCTCGAGGCGGCCTACTTCAACGATCCTGCTGCACCGAAGCTTGCCTTCTTTAGCTTCGCTCGTCCGAGCTCCTTTACAAGTGCCATGACGGTTGGGTATTCAATTGGCGCACTCTTGCTCTGGGTGACTGGCATCGAAGGGAGCCTCGCCCTCGCGGCAGATGGGAGCATCCCACCGTTCGTCCCGGCGCTTGCGCTCTTTTGGACCTTCGGTGTTGCGGGCTACTTGCTCTGGCACTTCCTCGGGCGCCGCGACGAGGAGCGTCTCGTGGCCGAGTTGCGAGCCTTCTACGGAGATGGGGTAGGCTCACCCAGGCGCCAACGGCGATCCCGCTAGAACCAGTTGACGGAGGAGCAGTGACCACGAACAAGAGCGGAGAACAGCAGTCGATTACCGAACTGGATCGCGTGACGATTCGGTTTGCTGGCGACTCAGGCGATGGTATGCAGCTGACCGGCTCACAGTTCACCGCAACCACCGCCCTCTTCGGCAACGACGTCTCGACCCTGCCCGATTTCCCCGCGGAGATCCGCGCGCCAGCAGGCTCGTTGCCAGGCGTCTCTGGCTTCCAGATCAGCTTCTCCAGTGGTGACATCCACACCCCAGGCGATCGCCCCGATGTGCTCGTGGCGATGAACCCCGCTGCACTCAAGGTGAACCTTGCCGACCTCGTCCCCGGCGGTGGGATCATCGTGAACACCGACGCGTTCAACGAGATCAATCTGCGCAAGGCTGGCTACGAGAGCGATCCACTGAAGGACCGTTCACTCCAAGGCTACAACCTCTACGAGATCCCGATGTCAACGATGGTCGCCAATGCATGTGAGGGGCTCGGGATGACGAGCAAGCAGATCGAGCTCACCAAAAACTTCTTCGCCCTCGGCGTTATGTTCTGGCTTTACGAGCGGTCGATGGCCGCAACCGAGAAGTGGATCGCCGAAAAGTTTTCAGGCAAAGATGCGGTCGCCGAAGCGAATCGCCGCGCACTCCATGCTGGCTACGCGTTTGGCGAGACGACCGAGATGTTCCACACGCACTTTCGCGTTGCGCCTGCGCACCTACCGCCAGGCGTGTATCGCAACATTACGGGGAACGAGGCGACCGCCCTTGGATTCGTCACCGCCTCACGCCTCGCGGAGCGCGACCTCTTCTTGGCGAGCTATCCGATCACGCCGGCCTCCGACATCTTGCATCATTTCTCGTCGTATAAGCACCTCGGCATCAAGACAGTGCAGTCTGAATATGAGATCGCGGCGATCGTCCCCGCAGTCGGCGCCTCATACTGCGGCACA
>JBJSXZ010000097.1:0-1347 GCA_046086645.1 Candidatus Limnocylindrus sp. | reverse complement strand
GTTTCGGCGGTGGCAGCGGCAACTGCTGACACGGATGCTCGCACGCCGCGAAGACTTGACCTTCACGCATCGCTTCTACCTGACAGGCATCGCGCGCAAGAATGGCAAGACGGCGCTCGCCTCCACCCTGCCGCTCTTCTTCGGACTCTATGGCGACAAGGGTGGCGAAATCTACTCGGCGGCAGCCGACCGCGATCAGGCGAAGTTGGTCATGAGCCACGCCAGGCGAGCCGTTGAGATGTCTCCCGAACTTGCCGACCAGATCAAGGTCTACCGCGACGCAATGGAGTTCAAGGCGACAGGCACCATCTACAAGGCGCTCTCATCCGAGGCATTCACCAAGGAAGGCTTGAGCGCCTCGCTCGTCATCGCTGACGAATTGGCAGCGTGGCCATCGCGCGAACTCTTTGATGTGCTGTCACTCTCAATGGGCGCTCGCAGGTCTCCGCTCTTCGTCGCAATCACCACGGCAGGAACGCGCCTTGACTCAACCGGCGTGGATTCCATCGCCTACACGCTCTACCAGTTGGCGCTGCGCCGCATCGCGGGAGAGAACGACGATCCCTCGCTTGGCATGGCGTGGTGGGAGGCTGCCGATGATGCCTACACCGATGAGTCGCGCTGGGGCGAGGCAAATCCAGGTCTGCTCTCTGAGCCACCGATCCTCAGCATTGAAGACCTCATATCAGCCAAGAAACGAACGCCAGAGTCGGAGTTCAGAACCAAGCGACTCAACCAATGGGTGAGTAGCGCGACCGCATTCCTCCCGACTGGCACTTGGGATGCGTGCAAGGATGACACCCTGATCCTCAATGCCGAGGATGAGATCGTGGTGGGCTTTGATGGCTCGTTCAGCAACGACTCCACCGCCATCGTCGCATGCCGCGTCGCAGACAAGGCGCTCTTCATCCTCGGTCATTGGGAGCGACCGATTGACGGTGACCTCTCCTGGCGCGTGCCAATTGAGGAGGTGGAAGCGCGCATGCTTGAGATCGCCAAGGCGCACAAGGTGCGCGAGATCGTCTGCGACCCATTCCGTTGGCAGCGTTCAATGGAGGCGTGGGTGCAGATGGGCTTGCCTGTCGTGGAGTTCCCGCAGACTCCGGCACGGATGGTTCCAGCGACAGCCGCAATGTATGATGCGGTGGTCAACCAGAACCTGAAGCACGACGGAGACCCTCGGTTGGCGCGACATGCAGCTGCGGCCGCACCGTATTACAGTCGCAACGGCTTGATGGTGAGGAAAGAAACGAAACAAAGCCTGAAGCGCATAGACTTGTTTGTAGCAGCGATCATGGCGCATAGCAGGGCTGGTACACTCGGCACCGCCGCGATACCAAAGCCAAA
>JBJSXZ010000096.1:0-14371 GCA_046086645.1 Candidatus Limnocylindrus sp. | reverse complement strand
TCGAGAGGTGGCTAACGATTGCCCCACCGACATCGATGCGCAAGAGCTCGGTGCAGGCTGTCGTGCCATCACCGCGAGGCTGCGCCGCACAAAACACAGCAAGGTGGGCGGAGAATGTTGGCGGTCCCTCCGGGTCACGAGGAATGATGAAAAGAGTTCGTGAAGGGTCTCGCGAGAGTGTCTCGAGTGTCGCTGCAGCATGGAGTCCACGCTCTTCACCCTTTGCAACCACGACGAGGTTCATGACCCCAGTGCGCACTGCGCTCGTATCGGTCGTGACGCTAAGTGCTCGGCGTGCGTCAGTGCTCGACCAGAGTCGCGCAAGCAGCGCATCGGCCTCGTCGACAGAATGGGCAGTTGAGTTCCAGCGGGAGGTTGGGCGCTGCGCCTGAGAGAGCGGCATTCGGCTAGAGCCGGCGCCAGCGGCGCCCCTCGCGCGTCAGCAGCTGATCAGCCGCATCTGGCCCCCAGGTGCCTGCCGCGTAGTTTGGGAATTCTGGTTCGCTCCCGTTCACCCATGCGTCCATGATCGGATCGACGATCCCCCAGGCGGCCTCTACCTCGTCGGCACGAGTGAAGAGTGATGCATCACCGAGAAGTGCGTCGAGGATGAGCGTCTCATACGCATCGGGGCTATCGACGGTGAACGTGGAGCCGTAGGCAAAGTCCATGTTCACTGGACGAACGTCCACGCCAAGTCCCGGCACCTTTGCTGCAAACCGCAGCAAGATTCCTTCGTCAGGTTGGATGCGAATGACCAAGAGGTTCGGCTCGGGCTCGTCTCCGACCGGGTTGAAGAGTCGCTGAGGCACCGCCTTAAACTGGATTGCGATCTCGGTTGCACGCTTCGGGAGGCGCTTCCCAGCGCGTAGGTAGAACGGGACGCCTGACCAGCGCCAGTCATCAATCTCCAAACGCGCTGCAACAAACGTCTCGGTTTCTGAGGCGGGATCAACCGTTGCCTCGCTCCGATAGCCTGCCGATTCTTGTGCGCCGACCCACCCGGGGCCGTACTGGCCGCGCACCACAGAGTCGGAGATACGCTCTGCGCTGAGCGGCTTCACCGCACGAAGAATCTTGACCTTCTCGTCGCGGAGTGCTTCAGCGTCCAGTGTCGAAGGTGGCTCCATCGCAACGAGTGTGAGCAACTGAAGGAGGTGGTTTTGGAGGATGTCGCGCAGCGCGCCAGTCTCTTCGTAGAACGCACCGCGAGACTCCACACCTATCGATTCAGCGACGGTGATCTGCACGTGGTCGATATAGACGTTGCTCCAGAGTGGCTCAAAGATCAGGTTGCCGAACCTGAAGATCAAGATGTTGCGCACCGTCTCCTTGCCGAGGTAGTGATCGATGCGGTAGACCTGGCTCTCGCGGAAGACCTTGCCAACTTCGCGGTTCAGGCGAACGGCTGAGTCGAGGTCGTGACCGAACGGTTTCTCGATGACAACTCGTCTCCATCCGCTGTCTGCTGTTTCGTGGTCAAGCCCGGCAGCTCCTAGACCGCGGATAATCTCAGGAAACGACGAGGCGGGTGTCGCAAGGTAGTAGAGGCGATTGCCGGAAGTCCCATCCGCGGCATCGATCTCTTTCAGGCGATCCGCGAGGCGCACATAGGACGCTGGGTCATTGAACGCTCCCTTGACGTAGCTGATGCGTTCTGCAAACGCGTTCCATCTCTCCTCATTGATCGGCTGGGTTCGTGCGTGGAGTTCGAGCGAGGCGCGTAGGTCAGATCGCATCTGATCGTCGCTGAGCTCGCGGCGACCGAAACAGACCAGCGCAAAGTGCTCGGGCATGAGGCCGCCCGCCCATAGGTGATAGATCGCTGGAACAACCTTGCGGTGCGCGAGGTCGCCCGTCGCGCCAAAGAGCACGACGGTGTGTGGATCGGGAACCTTATCAATGCGCAGCCCGGCCCGGAGTGGGTTCTTTCCACCCTTTCGCACAGGTGCCTTTTTCGTCGCGCGCCCCATGCGCAGATCGCGAATTGCGCCTCGCGAAGCACTCCCCTTCGGGCTCGTCACTCGGGCTTTACCGCGTGGCCACCGAACTGATTGCGCAGCGCAGCGAGCACCTTTGCCGAATACGAATCGTCTTGGCGCGAGCGGAATCGCGTGAGCAGCGAGAGGGTGATCAGCGGCGCAGGAACATCGAGGTCGATCGCCTCTTGCACCGTCCAGCGTCCTTCACCAGAATCGGCAACCCAACCCTTGATCCCCTTGAGGTCGCTCCCCTCGGCGCGGAAGGCACGTCCAGCGAGCTCGAGCAGCCAGCTGCGAACAACAGACCCTTGCATCCAGAGGTCGCTCACCTTCGCGAGATCGAGCTTGTAGCGCGACTTCGCGAGAATCTCAAAGCCCTCGGCATATGACTGCATCATCCCGTATTCAATGCCGTTGTGCACCATCTTGACGTAGTGCCCAGCACCGGAACCTCCGCAGTGCATGTAGCCATCTTTCGGCGCGAGCGTGTGGAAGATTGGCTCCAGTGCAGTTACTGGCGCGACGTCGCCGCCGACCATCATGCAGTAGCCGTTTTCAAGGCCCCAGACGCCACCAGATGTACCGGCATCGATGAGGTGAATCCCATGACCGGCAAGTTTTTCGTGGCGGCGGATCGTGTCGTGGAAGTTGGAG
This sequence comes from Candidatus Limnocylindrus sp., assembly GCA_046086645.1. Taxonomy (GTDB): domain Bacteria; phylum Chloroflexota; class Limnocylindria; order Limnocylindrales; family Limnocylindraceae; genus Limnocylindrus. The sequence goes on along the minus strand of JBJSXZ010000096.1, from coordinate 11,735 downwards.
TTGCCACCATCGATGATCGTGTCGCCCTTTGCAAGGAGAGGGATCAGCTCATCAATCATCGCCTCGGTTGCATCGCCGCTTGGGACCATCACCCACACACGGCGCGGAGTTTCGAGCTTGCTGACGAGCTCCTGCACGGTGTACGTTGGAACCGCACCCTCTTTTGCAATCTCGTCGGTCTTTTCGCGTGAGCGATTCCAGATCACGACCTCATGCTTGTTGCGCACGAGGCGTTTCACCATGTTCGCGCCCATCTTGCCAAGCCCGATAAATCCGATCTTCACGAGAGTCTCCTCCTTGCTTCTCTGCGTTGATCCTAGCGAACGGCGATGGCGCGGCGTACCAGACCCTTGAGCGCTTGTAGCCCGGCCTCCACGTCATCGCCGAGGTGCACGCGCAGCACGGGGAGTCCATGGTCGACGAGGGAGCGAGCATCGCCGAGCGCCTGGGCGTCGATGAGCTCGCCAAAGCTGTAGGGGGCTCCGGGGACGGCGAGGTCTCCGCGGTGCCCCGCCACGATCTGGAGGAACCAGCCGGTCGCCGTTCCGCCCTTGTGGAGCTGCCCAGTTGAATGGAGGAACCTCGGCCCGTAGCCGAGCGTCGTCGCCGCGTGCGTCGCGCTTCGAAGAGCGAGGCGAATCTCTTGAAGGTGTGCGGTCGTCGTTCGGCTCTCTGGAAGGTAGGCGTGCAGGCCGAGATAACTGCGACGACTTCGCCGATCGAGCTGGCCAGCAATCAATTGCTCCGCCGAGTCACTGAACGCCGCTGGAAGTGCGTCGTCGGCCCAGAGCGAAAGTACGCCGCTTCGCACCTTTGGCGCCAGCACGGGCAGTGTGCCACTCGCCGCACGCTCTGCAAGCACGCGCGCCGTATTCGTCTTCGACTCTGTGACATTCGGCTCATCAAATGGATTCACTCCCATCGCTACCCCTGTGATGGCGGTCGCAATCTCCCAGCGAACGAATTCCGCGCCAAGATCGATCGGGTCATCAAGCTCCCAGGTGAGAAGCGGGTGCCCCGCAGCGGCAAGTTCTCGTAGGCGCGCGTCAACATCACCACCATCAGATGTGCGCGGCGCTACTCCACCTGCCAGTGAGATACGCACGAAGATCCGGTCATCTTCGTAATCGCTCAGCGATCCAAGCGCCTCGCCGTCGACCGGCACGACGCCAACACCGTTCTTTCCAGTGCTCTCCGCAACAAGCTGCTCAATCCATGCGCCGATGCCGTGGATTGGCGCATCAACGATGAGCGTGAGCTTGTCGCGACCCTCACGGGTGAGTGCAGCAATCGTGCATCCGAGCGCAACGGCGAAGTTTCCAGTTGGCTCTGGATCACGTGCTTCCGCAATCGCGACGCTCCCAGATGCGAGGAGTGGGTCAAGATCGATGCCAAGCAGGCTCGCAGGAACGAGACCAACAAAGCTGAGCGCAGAGTAGCGCCCGCCGATATCGGCAGGATTAAGGAACCGCTCACGCATCGCTTCTGCATGGGGGATACCGGTAATAGAAGGCGCTGGATCGCTGATGGCAACGAAGTAGTCGTCAGGGCTGGTGCTCGTTGCACCCGCTGCACTTAGCGCATTCGCGACGATCCCACGGGCGTAGGCCGCAAACGCAAGCGTCTCGGTGGTGGTTCCCGATTTACTCGCGATAACGAAGAGCGTCTTGAGCGGGTCGAGTCCCTGCATGACTCGTGCGACGGCCGCGGGATTCGTAGAGTCGCAGACGCGTACCTTGAGCCAGCCGGTAAGGTCGGCAAAGGCGGTGGCAAGCACTTCGGGTGCGAGGGACGAGCCGCCCATCCCCGCCACGACTGCCGTCGTAAATCCTGCGTCGCGGACCTTCTCACCGAACGCCTCAAGGGCAGGAATCTCTCGCGTAAACGTCGCTGGGGCATCGAGCCACCCGAGTCGGTTGGCGATGCGCGTCTGCGTCGCAGGCTCCTCGCTCCAGAGCGTGGTGTCTCGGTCTGCTAGGCGGGTGGCCCATGATCCGGCCCGCGCCCGCTCCATCATGGTGTCAACTGCTGTGCGGTCACTCTCGCGCTTGATGTGCGCGAGCGGTACGCGGCTGGTGCTCACCCCTGTTCCGTTTCGATCTGCGCAACCTTTGCCGTGCGGCGGAGGAAGCGCTCTGCATCACTTGGCATTGCAGCAAGAAAGGCTGCTACGATCTTCGATGCGTCATCGGCGCTCACAACCGATGCGCCAAGTGCGAGGACATTCATCGCGTCATGCACCACTCCCTGCTCGGCGAGTGCAGGAGTGTGGGCGGCTGCGGCACGAATACCGTGAAACTTGTTGGCCGCAATGGAAACTCCAATCCCTGAGCCGCACATGACAATGCCGCGCTCTGCGCCGCCAGCAAGGATGCGCTCGGCAACCGCACGCGCAGCATCCGGATAATCGTCTCCTGAATCACTCCCGTCCCCACCAAGGTCGATCGCCTCCCAGTCGGGCGCGATTGTGGACATGTTCGCAATGATGCGCGCCTTGAGTGCTGCACCTGCATGATCTGCAGCAATAGCAAGAGGGCGGCGTGCCATCTAGCGAACCTTATGTCCATCGTGCAGGTGTGGCGTTGGCACAACACCGCGCACGCTTCCGTCAAGAACACCGCGAGCGATCGTGGCGATGCGCTCTGGTGTGAAGCCGAACTCCGCAAAGAGTGTTGGCGCAGGAGCGGATGCACCGAAGCGATCCATCGCAATGATCGCGCCGTCGCTTCCAGCCCAGCGATCCCAGCCGAAGCTCACACCCGCCTCGATGGCAACGCGCGCACGGATCGCCGCCGGAAGAATGCTCTCGCGATATGCCTGATCTTGATCGGAGAAGAGTTCTGGTGATGGCATTGATACGACGCGCGTCGGGTGCCCTGCTGCTTCAAGTTGCTCTGCCGCAGCAACGGCGAGGTGCACCTCTGACCCAGTCGCAATCAAGATGATTTGCGCGTCGGCCGTTGCTTCGCGTACTACATAGGCGCCGCGCGCAACGCCTTCACGTGCACCGCTGGTGCTCCCGGCTAGTACAGGAAGCTTTTGCCTGGTGAAGGCGAGCACGGTCGGAGCATGGCGTCGCGAGATCGCAACACCCCACGCCGCCGCGGCCTCATTCGGATCCCCTGGTCGCAGGAGTCGCAGGTGGGGGATTGCGCGCAGGGCGGCGTAGTGTTCAACGGGCTGGTGCGTTGGCCCATCCTCACCGAGGCCGATCGAGTCGTGCGTGAACACGAAGATGTTTCCGAGCCCAGCGAGCGCCGCCAGGCGCAGTGAGCCGCGCAGGTAGTCGCTGAAGGTCAAGAAGGTTGCACTAAACGGGATCAGCCCGCCGTGATACGCAATCCCGTTGGTGATCGCGGCCATCGCATGCTCTCGTACGCCAAAGCTGATGTTGCGACCCGACTCCTGTGCGGTAAAGCGGCCGCCATCGTGGATGTCGGTAAGGTTTGATTCAGAAAGGTCTGCGCTTCCACCGATAAGTTCTGGAAGCACGGCGGAAAGGGCCTTGATGCTCGCCTGGCTCACATTGCGTGTCGCAACATCGCTTCCGAGTTCGTACGTTGGCAGCGCATTCCTCCACCCATCGGGAAATCGACCCGCCATGCGGCGTTGCAGCTCAGCCGCCTCTTTCGGGTACGCGGTCGTGTAGGCGAGGAGGCGTTTGGCGTGATCGGCAACGAGTGCATCGCCACGCGTAATGCTTGTTCGGTAGAACGCCGCAACATCATCAGGGACTGCGAACGTTGCGTCTGGATCGACGCCGTAGGTGGCCTTGGTCAACTTCACCTCTTCGGGTCCGAGCGGAGAGCCGTGGGACTTCTGGCTCCCAGCCTTATTCGGGGATCCAAATCCGATCACGGTACGTACGGCGATTAAGCTCGGTCGGTCGTCCGCAATCGCCGCATCGATTGCAGCGTTGATCGCAGTGAGCTCGTTCCCGTCTGCGACACGACTCGTATGCCAGCCATACGCATCGAAGCGCTTCAGCACATCTTCCGACCAGGCGGTCGACGTTGGACCGTCGAGTTGAATGAGATTGTCGTCCCAGAGGTAGATCAACTTCCCAAGCTTGAGATGACCAGCGAGCGACGCCGCCTCAGAGGTGAGGCCCTCCTGCAGATCGCCGTCGGAAACGATGGCGAAGACGCGATGGTCGACCACCGTGTGCTCAGGGCGATTGAATTCTGCCGCAAGGCGCCGCTCTGCAATCGCCATGCCAACGCCGTTTGCAAATCCTTGGCCGAGCGGGCCAGTCGTTGCCTCGACGCCAGCGGTTAGTCCGTACTCAGGGTGTCCGGGAGTGGGGGATCCCCATTGGCGGAATGCACGGAGGTCGTCGAGTGTGAGCCCGTAACCAGTCAGATGAAGCAGTGAGTAGAGCAGGGCGCTTGCGTGTCCGTTCGACAAGACGAAGCGATCTCGGTCGAACCAGCCCGGCGTGCTCGGCGCATGGCGCAGGTGGTGCATCCAGATGGCGTGGGCCATCGGCGCGCAGCCCATCGGTGCTCCTGGGTGTCCCGAGTTAGCAGCTTGAACCGTGTCAATCGCGAGGGTTCGAATCGTCGTGATCGCCGACTGCTCGAGTCGCTGGTCCATCGGTACCCCCTGCGTATTCACTGCTGGTCCTTGATTGTAGACTCCTCACTGATGCTCTGCCGCATGCATGCCTGCATGAAGCGCAGCGACAACGGGAGGCCTCATGTCAGTAGAACTGCTCGGCACGGATTCTGCCGCCGCCGTCGAGGTGCGCGAGATCAGCCGCGTCTTCAAGGCGAAGGGTGGCCCTGTCACAGCCCTGCACGAGATCAGCCTGCGGATCGAACCAGGAGAGCTCTTCGGGCTCCTTGGGCCGAACGGCGCGGGGAAGAGCACGCTGATCAAGATCTTGAGCACGCTACTTCTTCCGTCTGCGGGTAGTGCCTCTATCTTTGGACTCGATGTCGTGACGGAGACAGATCGGGTGCGGCGCATCATGAACCTCGTTGCTGGTGGTGATTTCTCTGGATACGGACTCCTGACCGTTCGCGAGCAGCTTGCAATGTTCGCGCAGTTCTACGGCATGCCCTATCGCGAGGGGATGCGCCGGGTCGACGAGCAGATCGAGGCGTTTGGCATCGGCGAGATCAAAGACCGCAAGATCAGCGCCCTCTCAACAGGGCAGCGCCAGAAGCTGAACTTCGCGCGCTCGTTCCTTAATGAGCCGTGGATTCTTTTCCTTGACGAGCCAACAATCGGTCTCGATGTCTCTGCTGCGCGCGATGTGCGTGATCGGGTGCGTGCGTTCCAAGCCGCACAGCCGGGCCGCACCGTGCTGCTCACCACGCACTATATGGCGGAGGCCGATGAGATGTGCGATCGCATCGCAATCGTCGACCATGGGCGAATCCTGGCACAAGGGACTCCTGCCGAGTTGAAGCGCATGGTGCAGAAGGAGTCACTCTTTCTTGTGGGTGTTGATGCACTCCCACCAACGATGAGTATTGCCAGCCTTCGATCAATCCCTGGGGTGATCTCTGTAGCGATGCGCGACGAGGCGAACATCGATGCAACGGGTGTCGGATCACCAACGATACGGCTTGCAATTGGATTGAAAGAAGATGGCGCGCTTGGCGGCGTGATCAGCGCACTTGCTGGCGCAGGCGCCCACCTGCGTGAAATTTCAAAGAGTGAGCCCACACTGGAAGAGGTCTTTGTGCAGCTCGTCGGCCGGGGGATTGCTGAATCAAGCGAAGAGCCACGAAGTGAGTAGCATCCACGCTCGTATCCCCGCCGACCTCGCAGCGACGGTTCGCAAAGAGACGAACTGGAGCCTGAACCATCGTCTTCGTCACGGTGCCCAGTCGGTACTGGCGCGGGCCTACCCGCGCGTGTTCGGCATGCTTCGGGAGCCATCTTGGCTCTTCTTCGATCTCGTCTTCCCTATTTTGGGGATGTGCTCGTTCGTCTTTCTCTTGCGATCCCGTGGCGTCGATGACGCATGGGTGAGCGCAACGATCCTTGCCAGCGCACTCCTAACATTCTGGACTTCGGTTATCTGGATGATGGCGGGGCAGTTCCGTTGGGAGCGTGATAGTGGCAACCTCACCCTTTACATCACCGCGCCCGTCGGGCTGGGGCCGATCACCCTCGGCATGGCTGTTGGTGGCGCACTCGGAATGGCATTTCGTGCCGTGATCATCATTACTGCAGGCTCGCTTGCCTTCGGCGCAACCTTTGAGATCCGCGAGCCAATACTCCTCGCACTCACCCTTCTTCTCGGCGTTGCCGCCATGTATGCACTGGGAGCCTGCCTCGCCGCCTTCTTCTTGATCTCTGGACGCGAGGCCGATCATCTCGGCGATCTGCTCAACGAGCCGATGCAGCTCCTCGGCGGTGTCTTCGCGCCGATTCGTAGCCTTGGCCCCGTCGGCATGGTGGCGATTGGATTCTTGCCACTCGCGCCTGCAGCCGATGCGCTCCGGCAGATTGCCATCCCGCAACTCGCGGTGAGCGGCCTGCTTCCAGTCAACATCGAGCTCTCGATCCTGGTTGTGATGGTCGTCGCCTTCAGCATCGGCTCGCGGTATGCGCTCCGATATATCGAACGTGTCGGTCGCGAAGGCGGAAAGTTGTTGACACGTGCAGACTGATTCGCCGTATACGCGACGACCAACCTCGCTTGGCCCGCTGCGCGGCAGTGCAGCCGATGACGTTCGATCACTCGTTGCGTCGGCGCGTCTCGCCTGGGCGATTGAAGGGAACTGGGCCGAGCCGTTGTATCTCACTGTCTACCTGGTGATTCGTCCACTCGCCTTCCTCGGACTCTTTCTCGCCGTCCTCTCTATCGGCGGATCGTTGAATCCCGCCTCGATCGGATTCGTCGTGGTGGGGCAGGCTGTCTTCCAGATTGTTGGTGCTGCACTTCAAGGTCCTACGCACGCACTGCTCGATGATCGCGAGCGGTATCGCACGATCCGCTACATCTTTGCGACCCCCTCCTCGTTGCTTCCTGTCTCGGTTGGCCGCGCGCTCGTCAAGGCGGCAATCGCCGGCATCAGTGCCACCATCGTCATCGGGGTCGGTGCGATTTTGGGGATGCCACTCCGCTCTGGCGGCATCGACCTCATACTCCTCACCGTGGTGATGCTTCTCGGGCTCCTCTCGATCGTTGGCATCGGGATCACCCTCGGTGCAGTGTGCGTGCAGCTACGTAACGACGCGTGGGGCTACCCACAGGCGGTCGCTGGCAGCGTCTTCCTCCTCTGCGGTGCGATCTTTCCTCTCGACACCCTGCCCGCACCCCTTCACGCGCTTGGCGCTGCACTCCCCATTACCTGGTGGATCGAGGGGGTTCGTCGGGCCATCCTTGGCACCACCTCACCTGGGCTACTCGGCACGCTTGCGACCAGCGAGCTCCTCCTCGCCCTCCTTGTCGGCACGCTCGTGATCCTTGCCGTGACGCCGCGCCTCTTCAAACTCGGCATCGACCGCGCCCGTGATAAGGGCTACCTCGATCGGAATACCGCCTCATGAGTCGCGCGCCGCGCACCCCTCGCGCCGCAGTTGAGCTTGGCGTCCTCCTTGCAATGGTCATCTGGGCAGCCAACTTCACCGTCGTGAAGTCGTCGGTGCTGGCCTGGCCCGTCCTTCCGTTCTCCGCCATTCGTATTACGTGCGCTGGGGTGATCGTGCTGCTCTGGGCACGTGCTGCAGGCGCGAATATCCGTATGAACCGTCGCGACCTTGCCGTCGCCGCCCTTTTCGGAGCAATTGGTCAGGGCATCTACCAACTTTTGTGGGCTGGATCGCTCGGTACGATCAACGCGGGCACAAGTGCCCTCCTGATTGCCGTCACACCCTTTCTGATTGCGGTATTTGCGGCGGTACTAGGGATCGAACGCTTGCGCGCTCCTGTTGCCGTTGGCGGACTCGTCGCCTTCACGGGTGTTGCGGCGGTGGCGATTGGTGAAGGTGCAGGTGCGTTTGGCGGAACAACGGCAGGGATTCTTGCAACCCTTGCTGCGGCAGCATGTTGGGCCTCGTATCTCCTTGCAGGCACGCGCGTGATCCCGCGCACTGGTGCAATCGCATGGACCGGCTGGAGTATGGTCTTTGGCGGAACGGTACTGATCCCCTTCGGAGCGGCGCAGTGGGTGCAGCTTGGCGCGCCAGCGATCCCGCCCGTGGCGCTCTTCGGCATCGCGTTCGCCACACTTGGCTCGAGCAGCCTCGCCAACGTGCTCTATTTCAACGCAGTGCCGATCATCGGCCCGGCACGGACGGCAAATTTCCAGTTGCTCGTCCCCTTCCTCGCGGTCATCGTCTCCGTCATCGTCCTCGGCGAGGCGCTTGAGCCCGTGCAGGCACTCGGGGGGAGCCTCATCATTCTCGGCATCTGGGCAAGTCGTAGGACGCACCTCACCCAACCACGGCGCCTGCGCTAGACTCCGTCAGGCTCGCCCGATAGATTCGGGCGCCCCGCCCAACTTGAGGAGGCAGAGGGGACCGAATGGCGACGAAGTATGTGTTCGTCACCGGCGGAGTCACCTCATCCCTCGGTAAGGGGATTACCGCCGCCTCCGTTGGCCTCCTCCTTAAGTCGCGTGGCCTGCGTATCTCCGTCATCAAGCTCGACCCTTATCTCAACGTCGACCCTGGCACCATGTCGCCCTATCAGCATGGCGAGGTCTACATCACCGACGACGGCGCCGAGACCGATCTCGACCTCGGCCACTACGAGCGCTTCATCGACGTGAACCTCTCGCAGGCATCCAATGTGACGACCGGTCGCATCTATTCAACGGTAATCGCGCGCGAACGCCGTGGCGACTACCTCGGCGGCACGGTGCAGGTGATCCCGCACATCACGAACGAGATCAAGGAGCGGGTCCTGCGACTCGGTGGTGACGATGTTGACGTTGCGATTGTCGAAGTCGGTGGAACCGTTGGCGACATTGAGTCACTGCCGTTCATTGAAGCGATCCGTCAACTGAAGAAAGACGTTGGTCGCAACAACTCGCTCTATATCCACGTCACACTCCTCCCCGAACTCGCCGCAACAGGCGAACTCAAGACGAAGCCGACGCAACATTCGGTCAAGGAGTTGCGCGGTAGCGGTATTCAGCCCGACATCATCATCCTGCGTGCCGATCATCTGGTGCCCGACGATGTTCGCGAGAAGATTGCACTCTTCACCGACGTTCCTGTCGAGGCGGTGGTTCCCGCAACGACTGCAGGGACGATCTACGAAGTGCCGCTCCAGTTTGAGCGCTTCGGGCTTGGCGATCTCCTCGTTCGCGACCTGGGCCTGCCAGCTACGACCCCCGATCTCTCTAAGTGGGAGCAGCTCGTCAGCGAAATCGCTAGCGCAAAGCCTGCGGTCGAGATTGCGATCGTCGGCAAATACACCGCACTCCCCGATGCATATCTTTCCGTTACCGAAGCCCTTCGTCACGCCGGTTGGGCCCATGGTGTCGACATAAAGATTCGTTGGGTCAATGCCGAGCGACTCGACGATGTAGATGAAGCTACGCTCGCAGCACAACTCGCTGGCGCTCACGGGATCCTTGTTCCAGGGGGCTACGGATACCGAGGCATCGAAGGAAAGATTCGCGCTGCGCATCTCGCGCGCACAGAGCAGATTCCATACCTCGGCCTCTGCCTTGGGCTGCAAATCGCGGTGATCGATCTGGCTCGTGAGGCGCTCGACTCCACCGATGCGAACTCCACTGAGTTCGACATGTTCACAAAGCATCCAGTCATCGACTTCACTCCCGATCAACGGGGGGTCGAAGAGAAGGGTGGCACACAGCGCCTCGGTCTCTATCCAGCGAAACTCACTCCCGGGACGCGCGCGGCGGCCGTCTACGGTGCGGAGATCATCTACGAGCGCCACCGCCACCGTTTCGAGGTGGCGAACCGCTACAAGCCGCAGCTTGAGGCAGCCGGGATGCGCTTCTCGGGGATCTCACCCGACAGCCGCCTGGTAGAGATCGTGGAACTCGCCGATCACCCATGGTTCGTCGCAAGCCAGTTCCACCCAGAATTCACGAGCCGTCCCCTTCGCCCCAATCCGCTCTTTGACGGGTTTGTCGGCGCCGCACTAGCGCTGAAAGAGGGACGCCTCGGCACCTACACCCCACGGATGGTCGGAGTGCGCGAAGATGAGGCGGCGCAAGCGGAGCGCCGCAAGGCGGTTGAAGCCGCTGCAACAAAGGCAGCGAGCCGTAGCACTGGGGCAACGGCGTAGAGCAAACAGGGCAAGGTAGGGAGTCGCATGAAGTTTTTCCTCGACACAGCCGATATCGCTGAAATCAAAACGGGCATCTCGTGGGGCGTCGTCGATGGGGTAACGACTAACCCATCGCTCTATGCCAAGGTTGGCGGATCGTACGAAGAAATTCTGCAAGAGATCTGCGCCCTCACAAAAGGACCCGTCTCCGCAGAGGTCGTGAGCGACGATGCCGATGGAATGGTGAAAGAGGGCCTCGCCTTCGCCAAGATCGCCTCAAACATTGTGGTGAAGGTTGCTCTGACAACCGCTGGCCTCGAGGCGATTAGCCGTCTGAAGTCTGAAGGGATCAAGACCAACTGCACCCTCATCTTCACTGCGAACCAGGGACTCATGGCGGCGAAGGCGGGAGCATCGCTCATCAGTCCGTTCGTTGGTCGACTCGATGACATTAGCGAAGATGGCATGACTGTAATTCGTGAGCTTGCAGAGATCTTCGCTAATTACGAAGGCCTTGATCACTGCGAGATCCTTGCTGCGTCAATCCGCCACCCACGCCACGTCACGGAGTCGGCACTGGCCGGCGCGCACGTTGCAACAATGCCGCTGAAGGTGCTCGAGCAGATGACGAAGCACCCGCTCACCGATAAGGGGATTGCAATCTTCAAGGCCGATTGGGCAAAGGCGAAGGGCGTCAAGTAACCCTCTCCCACCCCCGTTGACGACCCTGCCCGGGTAGCGTAGAGTTCCCATATCCCCCCGAGACCGCTCCTCACGCAGCCGCGTGGTTGCCTTCGGCGGAGACCCTGTAGTGACAAATGAGGTACCCGAGAACATGTCGATGAATGACGGACGAAATCGAGGCCCACGCCGCCCACCCCGCCGAGGCGCTGGGATCAATCACAATCCCAACGCTATGCGCGCACCTGTCGGCGTTCCTGCCGACATCGAGGTGCTCTCCGAGGCGGATCTCGCCGCAGAGGGCCTGCTCACATTTGCCGCCCTCGCAAACATGAAGGCGACCGAACTCATCGCAGCAGCAAAGAACCTTGGCGTGACTGCCTCGCAGCAAGACGATCTTTCGGCGGTGATCCAGAGCGTGCTTTCTGCGCAAGCAGAGGAGCGCGGCCAGATCTGGGCAGAAGGAATCCTCGAGATTGTCGATGACGGCTACGGCTTCATTCGTCGCAACGGCCTCCTTCCGAGCGCCGATGACGTCTACATTCCATCGCCAATGATTCGCCGCCTCGGCTTGCGCCAAGGAGACACCATCGGTGGCGTCATCCGCGCGCCACGTGAGGGCGAGAAGTACTGGGGCATGCTCCGCGTCGAGATCGTCTCAGGAACTGACCCTGATTCGGCTCGCCGCCGCCCGCACTTTGGCGACCTTACGCCGATTCATCCGATTGAGCTGATCAACCTCGAGACGGTTCCATCGAATCTGTCACAACGATTGATCAATCTTGTGAACCCGCTCGGCAAGGGGCAGCGTGCCCTCATCGTTTCGCCGCCAAAGGCAGGAAAG
>JBJSXZ010000095.1:0-2477 GCA_046086645.1 Candidatus Limnocylindrus sp. | reverse complement strand
GCGCGAAACAATAACCCAATCTCTGATGAGTAGGCTGCTCCATCAGAATTCGTTGCCAGCAACAGATCCGTTGATACACCCAACCGCTTCGCAATCTTGGTGAGTTGGGCAAGGGAAGGCTCTCGATCGGGAAGTAGGTTCCCGAGAAGAAGGTGAGCGGCGTGATGATGAGACGGAAGATGAAGGCGAACCCCTGGTCGCTCTTCTGCGTGACCGAGAAGGCGACGATCGGGGCGGCAAAGGCGAGCCCGGTCAGTGTGGAGACCCCCACCATCCCGATGGCGCCGAGGGGGCTGGCGACAATTCCCGTCACGGTCAGGACGGCGGCGAAAAAGGCGGCGGCAAAGGCGACCTTGCCCGCGATGAAGGCCGTTGCGCCAACCATCACATCGGCGGGCTTGAGTGGCGTCGCAACGATCGCGTGGTAGATGCGCACCCAGGCGATGCGCGCAAGGATCGGCCACGCCGCCTCGCTCGCGCCAAGGTTCATCGCCTGGCTTGCCATCAGTGCGGGGGCGATATAAGCGACGTAACTCGCGCCACCAGTAATCGCACTCGCCTTATCTCCAACGAGCGCGCCGAGTCCGATCCCGAGGCCAACGAGCACGATGAGTGGCTCAATGAATGCGCTGAAGACCGACCCCTGCCATTCGCGTCGATAGACGGCAAGCATGTAGCCAACAACATGTCGCCAGCGCGTTGGGTGTGGAAGTGCCTCGATCATTTCGGCAAGTCGACTGCGTCGGAGTGGCGTTGCAGCAGGAGTTGCAGCACTCATTCGTCGAGACTCCGTCCGGTCAGGCGCAAGAACACATCTTCAAGGCTCGAGCGTCGCACTAACCAACTCTCTGGGGTAAGTCCATGATCGAGTGCACGCGCATGCGCGGCCTCTCCGTTCTCGCACCCGATGATCACGCGCTCAGCGAGCCGCTCGTAGCGATCGCCAATGCCTTCAAGGACTGCCGCGTCGAGATTCTCTGTTCCTCCAGGGAAGCGCAACTCGAGCACTTCACGCGAAGCATGCTGTTCGATGAGTTGTCGCGGTGATCCCTCTGCAACGATCTTCGCCTCATCCATGACGACGAGTCGGTCGCAGAGTTGTTCGGCCTCATCCATGTAGTGCGTTGTGAGGACGATCGTCGTGCCACCGCGCTTGAGTCGTTGCAGTGCATCCCAAAGTAGGTGCCGCGCTTGCGGGTCTAGCCCAGTCGTCGGCTCGTCCAACATCAGGATGCGCGGGCTTGCAATCAGCGACCGCGCAATGGAGAGGCGCCGTTTCATGCCGCCGGAGAGTGGCTCGACCTGGTCCTTGGCGCGATCTGCGAGTTGGAAGAGCTCGAGCAGCTCGTCGGCACGCGCTGCGATCGACGGGCGGGGCATGCCGAAGAAGCGCCCGAAGATCAGGAGGTTCTCTCGAACGCTCAACTCCATATCGAGCGTCTCCTGCTGGTGGACCACGCCGATTTGGGCACGGATCAGCGAGCCGTCGCGGTCTGGATCGCGGCCGAGGATCTCGAGCCTCCCTGCCGTGCGTGGCGAAACGCCCGCAATCATGCGCATCGTCGTCGTCTTCCCCGCCCCGTTTGGGCCAAGGAAGCCGAAGAATTCGCCGTCGAGAACCTCGAAGTCGATCCCAGCCACCGCCGTCCGGTCGCCAAAGGTCTTCGTCAGACCTCGGGCGCGGATGAGCGGCGGCTGGCCCGGTGCGGAGTTGGTCATACCGGACAGGTTAGACCTCCTTCGCTTCGCCTTCGATCGTCTCCTCGCCGGCCTCCGCAGAGCCGCCTGCTGGCTCGCCCTGCCCCTCTGCCGACTGCTGTGCGTATGCGGCGCTGCCGATCTCGCTCATCAACTTGGCCAATGCTTCGGCGCGCTCCCTCAGTGACGACTGGTCGTCGCCCTTGAGCGCCTCGCGTACCTCGGAGATCAGCTTTTCAGCCTCGACCTTCTTTACAGAGTCGACCTTCTCACCGAGATCGGTGAGTGTCTTCTCCGCTTGGAAGGCGAGCGCCTCGGTCTGATTGCGGAAGTCGACCGCCTCGCGACGTGCCTTGTCATCCGCCTCATGCTCCTTCGCCTCGCGAACCATTCGATCGACATCGTCCTTGCTCAGCATAGAGCTTCCGGTGATGCGCACCTGCTGCTCTTTGCTTGTTGCACGATCCTTCGCCTTTACATCAATGATGCCGTTCGCATCAATGTCGAACGTCACTTCGATCTGCGGCACGCCTCGCGGCGCGGAAGGGATCCCGTCAAGGATGAATTTTCCAAGCGTCTTGTTGTCGATCGCAAACTCTCGCTCACCCTGCAGCACGTGAATCTCCACCTGCGGCTGATTGTCGGATGCGGTCGAGAACGTCTGACTCTTCGACGTCGGAATTGTCGTGTTGCGCTCAATGAGCTTCGTCATCACGCCACCCAACGTCTCAATGCCGAGCGAGAGCGGTGTGACGTCGAGCAAGAGCACATCCTTGACG
>JBJSXZ010000094.1:0-1406 GCA_046086645.1 Candidatus Limnocylindrus sp. | reverse complement strand
TCTCTCTTCGTGACGATTCCTGGCCTATTCTTCATTTTCGCCACGCCGCTGAGTGGGGGTCAGGTCGGCCTGCGGTTTGCAATCGACTTCACGGGTGGAACGGCATGGGAGTTCCGTCCAGAGACGCCAGCTGCAACTGAGACGGTGCGCCTTGCCATCGCGAGTGCCGGCCACCCAGAGGCGACCGTGACAGAGGTCGCATCCGGATTCCTTATCGTGAAGACGAAGCCGCTCGATCTGCAGGACGGCAGCACGGGGAGTGCTACGGCCGGGGAAGAGCTCGCGAAGATTCGCGCCGCAGTCGTCACCGCGATCGGGCCAATTGCAGAGGAAGGATCTGTCTCAACGGTCGGACCAGTCGTGAGCAAGGATCTGACACAGCAGGCCGCACTCCTCGTGGTTCTCGGCTCCATCGGGATCCTGCTCTGGATGACCTACCGCTTTCGGAACCTGCGTTTCGGCATGGCTGCGCTTGTCGCGCTCTTGCACGATGTAATCGTCACCCTTGGGTTCTTTGCTATCGCTGGCACCGTAGCCGGCCTTGAGATTGACGCACTCTTTGTTACCGCAATGCTCACGATCATCGGCTTCTCGGTGCACGACACGATTGTCGTCTTCGACCGCATTCGTGAGAACCTCGTTCGACATGCGGGGGCACCATTCGGCGATATCGTCAACCACTCAATCATCCAAACGCTTGGCCGATCGTTCAACACCACCGCAACGGTATTGATCACACTCCTCGCCCTGCTTGTCTTCGCTGGCGGCTCGATCCGTACGTTCGTCTTGGCGCTCTTTATCGGCATTCTCTCTGGCACGTACTCATCGATTTTCAATGCGAGTCCGCTCCTCGTCTGGTGGGAGGAGCGCGCACAGGCCCGTAAGGCTTCTGCCGCACGAGCACGAATCGCCTAACGGCACGATCTACATGAGTGCTGGTGGGCTATCCGCCGACCGCACGCTTCGTAAGTGGCGCCCGCTTGACGGACCTAACTTCACCGATGCGCCGGATGCGGTGCACGCTGTTCTCCCTGGAGATGTTGCGCTCCCGGTGCGTCTCCAGCCGATGCTGCTCGCGCTTCTTGCACGCCGCAACATTTCACATCCAGAGGCGATTGCTCGTTTCCTCGACGCACGAGATCGTACGCTTCATGACCCAGTGCTCCTTCCAGATGCAGCTGGCCTCATCGCGCGACTTAAGGAGGCAAGCGAGGCAGGCGAGCCGGTCCTCATCGTTGGCGACTTTGATGCAGACGGTTTAACGGGCGCTGCGATCATGATTCGAGCCCTGCGGGAGGCGGGCGCAATCGCTGAGGGCTACATTCCCCAGCGCGCAGCTGATGGACATGGGATTCCTGTTGGAGCCTTAGCGGCCGCCCAAGAAGATGGCGTCGAGCTTCTCCTTG
>JBJSXZ010000093.1:0-15297 GCA_046086645.1 Candidatus Limnocylindrus sp. | reverse complement strand
GCGACTGCAACCTCGGGCACCATCGGCATGTAGATCGCCACCCGATCGCCCTGCTGTACGCCGAGCGCCTTCAGGGCGTTCGCCGTTTTCTGCACCTCGCGGTGGAGATCGTTGTAGGTGACTGTGCGGCGATCGCCTGGCTCGCCAACCCAGTAGAACGCGACACGCTCACCGTGGCCAGCGGCAACGTGGCGGTCGACGCAGTTCTCGGCAACATTCAGCGTGCCGTCGGCAAACCAGGTGGCAAATGGGAGCTCCCATTCAAGGGTCTTGGTGAAGGGGGTGCGCCAGGTCAGCAGGGCGCGCGCCTGGTCGGCCCAGAAGGCTCGGGGATCTGCCGCTGCCTGAGCGTAGAGCTCTGCGGTAGCGTTCGCCGTGGCGGCCGTTGCCGGGTCTGGCGCAAAGGAGAGGCCTTCGGCCTGGAAGGTCTCGATCCCCGACCCCTTCTCGCGGTCAGGCATTAGACAGCGGCCTCGTCATCCACCGAGAGCTCGTCCTCGTCCTCCTCTTTGATTGCCGGGACAATCCCAGTGCGGCGCTGCGCCTCGCCGCTCCAGCCGAGCTTTACGCTGATCTGGCGCGCAGTATCGCGTGCCGCGTTGACGAGGTTCTGGAGCGTGCTCGGATTGACGCGAGCCGACGATCCCCAGACGACAACCGTTGCGATCACCGTGCCACGCGCGTCACACACGGGAACTGCGGCGGCAGCGATTCGCTCGTCCCACTCGCCAACGCCAAGGGCGTAACCGCGGCGTCGAACCGCTGCAAGCTCTTCTAGAAGTGCGCGCGGATCCGTAATCGTCCTACTCGTGTACGAGGTGAGGCCGCGTCGTGCAATGGAGAGCACTGTGCGCTCTGGTAGCGAGGCGAGCAGCACCTTGCCAGAAGCAATGGCGTGCATCGCCACAGGGCGACCCGTCATATCAGGCATAGGCGTAAGGTTTGGTCCGTCGATCTGGCAGACCGCAACTGCGGCGGCATGGCCGTCGTACACCTCGAGGCTCACGGTCTCGTGCGTGGTTCGCGCGAGCGCCTCGAGCTCAGCTTGTGCAATGGTTCGCAGATCAAGCGTGCGCTCAGCCGACTGTGCGAGACGAATGATCCCGACGCCGAGACGGAAATAGCCCGTCTCCTTGTCTTGTTCAACGAGGCCGCGTCGCTCAAGGGTTGAGAGGAGACGACTGACCGTGGACTTATGCAGGTCAAGGGCATGCGAAAGGTCGGTCACCGAGACCGACTGATCGGCATCACCGAGGCATACAAGGAGTGCGGCTGCCCGGTCGACTGAGCGAACCGCTGCGTCGTCGCCGCCAGGGATCGAGTTGGGAGCAAGGCGAGCGGAACGATCGAGCGACCCCTCGCCCTCAACCTCTGGGTGTAGCCCCTCGACGGCGTGCTGTTCTGCCTTCACTGACCCTCCCTCTACAAGGGTGGATGATCGCCCCCCCTGCCCCGCGCGTCAATGCGCCGCACGGCGCACCCCCGTAGGATGGGGCAAGAGGCGGGTGGGTGATCCGCGATGCAGGAGGGGCAATGACGGGCGAGCGGCAACGACAGGCACTGATCGTAGGGAGCGGCTTCGGCGGGCTCGCCACGGCGATCCGCCTCCTCGCCGATGGTTGGCGCGTGACGCTCCTTGAGGCCCGCCCTGAGATCGGTGGCCGTGCCTCGCGCATCCGCGAGGGTGGCTACACGTTCGACACCGGCCCATCGCTCATCACGATGCCATGGCTCTTCGAAGAGGTCTATGCGGCTGCTGGCGAGACGATGGCCGATCACGTGACACTTCGCCAACTCAACCCCGGCTACCGAATCTTCTGGACCGGTGAAGAGCGTCACTTTGACTTTGGTAGCGATCGCGAGCAGCTCCTTGCCGAGATCCGCAAGTTCTCGGGCACCGACGCTGCACAGCTCGACGCATTTCTTGCAGCATCTGGCGCGATCCACCGCGAAGGAATCCTCGTCTCAGGTCGAAAAAACTTCCTCAGACTCAAAGACTTTGTCGCACTCCTGCCAACGATGGCGCGCCTCGATGCGATCCGTTTCCTCGAGGGTTGGGTTGCGAAGTTTTTCAAGGAGCCGCATGTGCAGCAGGCATTCGGTTTCCACTCACTCTTCATCGGCGGTGACCCTGCTCGCGTCCCTGCAATCTATTCGGCGCTCGCCTACCTGCAGGTTTCCGACGGGATCTGGTACGCCGAGGGTGGCGTCTACAGCGTGATTGAATCGTTCGGCAAGATCATTACGAAGATGGGTGGATCGATCCTCACCGACACCAAGGTCGATCAGATCATCCACCGCAACGGGCGTGCCGTCGGCGTGCGCAGTGCAGATGGTACGATCCACGACGCCGATCTCGTGATCTACAACGGCGACGTGACGGCGCGCGATGCGCTCCTCCCCGACATGCCCGACCGGCTCCCCTGGCGCCTGCGTCCACTCCGAACAACGATGTCGGCACTCATGCTCTATCTCGGCACGACGCGCCGATTTGAGAAGCTGCTCCATCACACGCTCGTCGTGGGCGACGACTACCACGGCTTCATCAACGATGTGACGCGTGATCGGCGCATGCCGCGCAGCAACGCGGTCTATATCCACGCACCCTCCCGCACCGAGTCGGCAATGGCAGTTCCAGGCGGAGACTCGATCGCCATCCTGCTCCCCGTGCCGAACCTCGCCTCGGGCGACGACTGGACAGAGGCTGCGCCACGGATGCGCGACCGCACGCTCGCCTGGCTCGAGGAATGGGGGCTCCCTGGCCTCCGTGACTCGATTGCCGTCGAGCGCTCGTGGACGCCACTCACCTTCCGGGACGAACTGCTCGCCCCAGATGGGAACGCCTTCGCCGTTGAACCGTCGCTGCAGCAGTCGGCCTACTTCCGGCAGCCAAACCGTGACCGTGCACTCGCAGGTCTCTACTACGTTGGGGGCGGGACACACCCTGGCGCGGGCATGCCTGGCGCACTCCTCACCGCGCAGGTGACGCAAGACTTGATCCGTGGCGACTATCGCTCACCACACGCAACGCACAACTCTCGGCCAACAGGGAACCTCGTCCAGCCATGAGCAGTGACGGCGTCGCGTCGCCACGTCGCGACCCAGCTGTCGATGCATACCTCCCCGAGGCACGAGCGGTCATCAACCGCGTTGCACGAAGCTTTTCGCTCGCCGCACGCCTCTTGCCTTCGCGCACGCGCGACGATATCAATCTCCTCTATCTTGCGCTTCGCGGTCTTGACGATTTGATCGACATTGAAGTACGCGCCGGTGGAATATCTTCGGAATCTGCAGAGGCACGAATCGCCGCGATTGAGGCATGGTGTCGTAGCGGCGATCAGGGTGCTGCAGGCGGCGGCCGAGAACTACAAATCTTCGCAGACCTTTCGCGGCGCTACGCGACATTCCCGCGTGATGCCGTAGCTGACTTTCTTGCAGGTATGCGGAGCGACCTTGGCGTCGTGCGCCTCGCAACAGACGCAGATCTTGATCGCTACTGCTATCAGGTCGCGGGGACCGTCGGTCGGATGATGTGCGCAATCCTCGGCGTGCGTGAGGGGGCTGAAGTGGCTGCCGACGCAGCGGCACGTGCACTCGGCGCAGCAATGCAACGGACGAATATCCTCCGCGACATTGACGAAGATCTTGCAAACGATAGGATCTACCTTCCAATGGAGGCGCTGTCGCGCCATGGGCTCCGAACCGACGCGAGAGCTGGCGCGCGCTCACTCCTTGACGACGATCGGCGCGCCCTCATTCGGGAGCAGATCACCGCTGCTGACGCAGACTACGCACGCGGACGCGCTGGGCTCCGCTATCTCCGTCGTGGTGGGCGCTCTATTGCGGTTGCGGCCGACCTTTATCAAGAGATTCTGCGACAGATCGAGCGCGATGGCCTGGGCGCCTGGCGACCGCACCGACCGATAGTCGGCCGCTGGCGCAAGGCCCGACTCATCGTCGGCGCGCTCCTCTCACGCGCGCGTTAAGCCTCGCTCCTCCCGCTGCTCTGCTGGGCGTAGCGTGCCAGTGCGATCAGCGCACCGATCACCACCGCAGTTCCGACGAGCTGAAACCCAGACGGCCGGTCGCCAAGGAGGGCGACCCCACCGAGGAGTGCGATAACTGGAACGAGCGCGGTGAACTGCGAGACGATCGTCGTCGGCAGTCGCCTGGTTGCCTCGAGATACAGGATGAAGGGCGCCGATGCGCCGAGGATCCCCGTCGCCCCAACGGCGACCCAGAGGAGCGGAGTCGATGGGAGGCCCGCCTCCTGGTGTAGCACGGCGACGCGCACGGACATCACCGCGCTAGATGCGAGCATTGCAACGACGAGCTGCGCGGTGACGAGCGGCAGCACCGGGATGGTGCGAACGAGCTTCGACGAGAGGAGCACGTACGCGGCGCCGCAGAAAAGCCCGAGGAAAGAGAAGACAACGCCGATCGGATCGAGGGCACCGTTGAATGCATCGCCACCGATAACAAGGCCGACACCTGCAAGTGAGAGGATCATCAGCAGCGCGCTCGTGCGCGAAACCCGCTCACCGAGAAGCGGTGCTGCAAGGATGGCAACGATCACGGGGTTCAGCGCGGAGACAAGTGCGACGAAAGCGCCGCTCGAGAAGATGATGCCGATATTGCCGAGCGTGTATGCGCCCCAAGGCTCGATAAGCCCGGTCCCTGCGGCACGAGCGAGGCCAGGAAAGCGGAAGCCAGCGAGTTCACCGCGAAGGGCACCGAGCGCAAGGAGGGCGAGTGCACCAACTGCCAGCTCGATCACGAGGAACGTATCGTTTGCGACGTGGTTCGACAGGACGAAGTCAGAGGTGGTGGTGCTCAACCCCCATCCGAGTGCCGCTCCGATCGCTGCGAACACGCCGAGGAGGCGTGGCGAACGCCCACGGGCCGCGCCCGTGGCGCCACGCATACTCATGCTTTCGGCTTCACCCAGTTGGGCATCTCCGCCTCGAAGACCGGGAGCGGAATCTGGCCGTGCCCGATCGCGTGATCGTGGAAGGCCTTGATGTCGAACTTGTCACCATCTCGCTTCTCGATCGCCGCACGCGTGCGCTGAATCGCACGCTGCCCGACCTTGTAGCAGAGCGCCTGGGCTGGCCAGGCGATGTAGCGATCGGTCTCGATCTCGGCGTCGGTTCGCGGGAGTCCGACTGACTCCATGAACTCGACACCCTTGTCACGGCTCCAGCCAAAGGCGTGGATCCCGGTGTCGACAACGAGGCGGGCGGCACGATGTGCCTGCCCTTGGAGCATGCCGAAGCGCTCCATCTCGCTGCGGTAGAGTCCGAGCTCATCGGCGAGTCGCTCGGAGTAGAGACCCCACCCTTCGACGTAGGCGTTCCCCGCAAGGTGCGAGGCATGCTTCCGCAGGTCGGGCAGGAACTCGAGCTCCATCTCGAGGGCGAGCTGGAAGTGATGCCCCGGGATCGCCTCGTGATAGGTTGTCGGTGCCAGCGCGTGCAAGAAGCGCGATGGAAGGTCGTAGCCATTCACGTAGTACGTGCCCGGTCGCGAACCATCTGCCGCCGGCCCAAAGTAGTAGGCCGCCGGTGCATCCTTCTCCTTGAAGTCTTCCACTGCCTTCACATCGCAGCCCGCCTTCGGGAAGCGCCCGAAGACCTTCCCTGCTGCCGCATAGCCACGCTCGATATCCTCTTTGATACGCACGATGAGCGCATCCTTCGAGGCGGCAACGTTCGCCGGATCGCTCTCTGCGGCGTCGCGGAGCTTGTCGATTGATCCGCCATGCCCGAGCTTCGTGGAGATCACCCTCATCTCTGCCTGGATCTCGCTCCACTCCTGCAGGCCGATCTCGTGCAACTCCTTTGGATCAAGATCCAGGCCAGTCCATCCACGGATCGCAACGCGGTAGAGTTCCGCACCGTTTGGTGCCGAGCAGAGACCTGGCACCTCGCGCGCCTTGCCGCGATAGCTGCCGCTAACCGCCTCGTAGTAGCGCTTGATCTGTGGGTCGACGTACTCGGCAACCACCTTTGTGAGTTCGGCACGCTCTGCATCGCCTGCAACATTTGCGGCGGTAACAATCGGCGACTGCGCTGCTGGCATCTTCATCAAGCCCTCAAGTTGAGCGATAAGACGCTCGGTCGAGATCTTCGAGGCGACGAGGCCACGCTTCTCAGCCTCGGCGACGCGGACCAGGTAGCCCTCCATGAACGTGGGGAAGCCCTTCAAGCGACGAACGAGTTTCGCGAACTTTTCGGGTGTAGTTGCGTCTTGGAAGGTGGCGATCTGTGGCAAGAGGGTCTGCACGCCATCCATGTGGTCGACTGCCGAGAGGAGGTCCATGCGGTGATCGTCCTTCTCGATCGCAATCTGGCCGCCAACCTTGATCAGGTCACGGGTGATCTTCCATTCAATATCAAGGTCTGCATCGCCAATCGCATCGGCCGCCTTCGAGTACCGCTCCCACATCGCGCGATCGCGTAGGCGAGCAGCATCGGAGTTGTCATCGAGTGCTCCATCGTCGACCTCGATGCCGAGGAAGGTTCCCCAGATCGGTGAGCTTGCAAGCATCTCGTTCCAGAGCTTGTCCGCTAGATCCTTGACCGCCTGATCGTTCGTTGAAAGAGGCTTTGACACTCATACTCCTTCCCGGGGGACCGGGGCTTTGCGCCACCTGTGCGGCGTAGTTCGCCAAGTATACGGGTGAAGCGAGCCCGATTACCCTCGCGGCGCGCCGCTCTCTTCGTTCGCCCAGCCGAACGTGCCGAGATCGAGTTGGGCAGCTCCACCTGCGGCGGGTTCGAAGCCGAGGCGCGACTCAAGGCTCGTAAGCCGGGGTGCTGCCTCGCGACTGAGCGACTCCAGTTGATCAACGGCCAGAACATGCCAGTTCTGCTCAGCCCACGCGCGGTCAAGGCGCTCGTCGCGCGCGAGTCGCTGTTGCACCAGTGGGATCAGCGCACGTCCCACAACGAGGATGCGCGCAACCTCTCGATCGTTGGGGATCGCTGCATGACGTTGCAGAAGGAGTTCGGCAAGCGGGAGCGGGCCGATGGCCACCTCGCAGAAGAGCACCGACCGGCCGCGCGAATACAAGACCACATCGATGGCGTCATATGCGGCGCGATCTGATCGTGCGCGCAACGGCAGATTCGTGTCGAGAGGGTCACGCGCCACGCGCGAGGCGAGGCTGCGCCCCGCATGCTCTCGCGAAGCAAGCCGTGGTGCGAGTGCCGCATGCAACCCCATGCGTGCGCCCGTCTCAAGCAGGAGAGCGACGTGCGCGCTGTGGAGACGCAGGCGCTCAACACCATTCAGCCGCGGCGCGAGGTTGCCCCCGCGCTCCTCCACATACGCCGCCAGGAGGGCACTCCGGAAGGCGGGTTCAGGGTCGGCCCCACCAGCGTCGAGGGCGGCGAGGCGGTCGGCATAGAGGACCGGGTCGCCCGCAGCATCTGCCGCTGCAAGGGCGAGCTGATCGGCTCGATCGCCAGCGGTTCGGCCGAGCCGCTCCCGCTCGGCATGCCCGTCGATGAAGATGCGCCCATCAGCAGCGGCGACCACGCGTGCAAACGTCCCGGCTGCTGCGGCTCGATCGCGCAGGCTCACCATCTCGGCAAACTCATGCGCGAGGGCGGCTGGGTCAAGGAGGCCCCCCTCGCGTGAGCGCTTGAGGGCGAAGGCCGGCAGTAGTCGTCCTGCAGCGGTTGGCTCGCTTCGTTCGACGAGGAGGTCCGCCACGACCCGCTCGAGCGGCGTGCGTTGCACCTCAGCACGTGGCTCCCGTGCACCCTGACGCAACCGTACGCTGATCTCGAGCAGCTCGGCCCCCTCATCGCTCGTGAAGCGCTCGATCGCGAGCGCCTCGCCCCCTGCAAGGCTCACCGCGGAGAGGATTCCTGCGAGCGTCTCTGTCGAATCGCTCGTCTCGATCAAGAGGATTGGTGATGCGGCAAGCAACGGGTTCAGACCGACGATGACGCGCGCGAGTGCAGCGGCAACCGCCGTTGCATCGGCAGCCTCAAGGCCATGAAGAATATTGTCCACCGTCTCGCCAGCATTACCTGAAGCACGATCGAGAGCCGGCGCTGCCCAGCGCGCCGCTTCTGCGCGAATGGCGCGGCGTTGCGGTGCGTCACCCACCCGAATGCGCACGAGTGCGACGCGTGGCGGGCTTCCCGTCTCGCGCGATGATCCGCTCCCGAGCGCCGCAAGGGCGGTTCGCGCGGCAGAGCTCGCTCGCGCAATCACAACGGAGAGTCCCGGAAAACGCATGCTCGCAAGGTCTGCACCCATCACCAACTCCCGCGGGAGCGCTGGGCTCGTCAGGAGTTCGCGACGACGTGCATCAATCGACTCGGCGAGCGCCTGCCAAGGGGCAACCTCCCACCAACCGCGTGATGCGCGGAGCGGTCGCGCCGTTGCAAGTGCCGCCTCAGCGACGGCAACGCGGAGTGCGATCACCACTGGTGCCGGTTCGATGAGTGAATCTAACGCTGCACTGAGCGCGGCGAACACTTGGGCTTGGCGCGGGCTCCAGCGTGCAAGCGCCTCTTCACCACCGAGGCGTGCGAGCAGTTCTGCCCGGTGTGCTTCGTCGAGCGTGACGCGCTCCGCCAACTCCTGGGGGACGAGGGCCGACGAGTCGCCATTGCGGCGGCCGAGGGCCCGGCAGGCCTGACAGGTGGCGCGACGTGCCGCTGGTTGACGTGCGAGAACCTCGTCCGCCTGGAGGTCATCCCAGCGCCACGCCGCAATCCGGAGGTGTTGACCGCATGCAGCACAACTGCTGCGCCAGCCGAGGTCGAGCGTTGCACCGACTGACGCAATGAGTGCGGCAGCTCCCGCCTCAAATGCGTGGACCCCAGGTGGGCGCAGCTCGACGAGCGTATGCCACTCGGCAAGCGCGTCGGTGGCATGGATCACCGCACGGCAACGCAGTGACGCGCCTGCGATGGCAAGTGACGCGTTGCGTGCATTCAGGTCGACGAGGAGTGAATCTTCTGAGGAGTTGACGCCGATCGTTCGGCGGAGTCGTGCAATATCGGACCGCATGGTGCGGGCCGCGCGGGGGCCCTACTCCTCGACCGGTGTCGGCTCTTCGCTCTCCGGAAGGAAGGCGTCGTCCGCCGTCTTCTCTGGTGTTTCGATCACAACATGATCGCTCACTGAAGCATCATCTTCGTAGGTATCATCGTCATCGTCGCTGAACCCATCTTCGTCGCGGAAGAATGAGCCTTTGGTGTATGGTCGCTCGTCGTTGGTGCGCGTCGCCGTTGGGAATGAGACCTTCCCGATATTCTTCGTGCTCACCACCTCTTCGCGGATGATGATGCGGATATCGGTCTTGCTGATCGATGTGATCCCAGCGGTATACGAGTTGCCGTCGTTCATCAGCTTGATGAGACGGGCGGCGATGCGTGGCTCAACACGTCCGATCTCAACATGGTTGGTCGAAGCGATGAGACGGGCGCCGACAATCGAAAGTTGCACTGAGTCGCCTGAGTTCACCTGCGCGAGGGCAGCAACGTCGGCGACGTTCGTCAACTGGGCGAAGCCGGTCGTTCCAGCCTCCTGAATGAAGGTGCCTGCAGGCGTTGGGGCACCAGCCTCGCTCGGCGAGGTCTTCTTGCCGACCTGCTTGATGAGCCCCTTCAGTCGCTCGAGATTGCGCTCGGCGATACGGTTGATCGAATCCAGTGCGAGGGTTGCCTGATACTCCTTCTTTGCTCCAGCAAGATCGCCGAGCTCCCAGAGCGCCTTCGCCAGGCGGTTCTGTGCCTCGATGCGCTCTTCGACCTTTACTGCGTCACCGAGTGCAAGGAGCGCGCGATTCGCTTCGGCCGACTCTTTCCAACTGCCGGCAGCGGCCAGTGCAAGGGCGCGATCCGCAAGCTCCTTGGCGACCCGTGCTGGACTCTGGGCCGGGGTCTCGTTCGCGAGGGTCACGGGCATCCTCCTTCTCCTCGGCCGGGCGAATGCCGCGGCGCCATCGTCGGTCTGAAGGATAGCCGATCGCTAGCGTCCGACCCCAATCCAGAGGAGGGCAGCGGCCGTTGCGACCACGAGGAAGAGGATCTCCAGCACGAGCCGTGAGTCGCTTCGCTCCCCCGCAGGGGTCTCGGCCCAGATCTCCCGCGCATAAAAGAGGACGGCGAGTCCCGCCGGGCCCGCCAGTCGCGCCGCACCAAAGGTTGCAAAGGCGGCTGACGCGATGCCGTTTAAGACCGCTGCGCCGAGTGCATCGCGCACGATCGCCGAACGTGACTCATCTCGGAGGTGCGCAAGGCGCCCCGCCAAGAGTGCAGTCATTGCGGCATTGGCGATCCCTACGGCAAGGATGGCAAAGATTCCGACAGGGTCGGGTCGTGCACTCGGGGTATTCGGCACGGTCACAACACCTGGGATAAGGGCGATTGCGCCGAGTGATGCGCCGAAGAGCATGAAGGTCGAAACGGCGAGCGCAGCAACGCGATCACGGTGGGTCGCGCCGCCAGGGGCTTGGCGGAGGCGAAACTCCCATTCAACAACCGCTCGCAAGATCAGGCAGGTGATCCCGATCACAATGAGGAGGGCAAGCCCCGTTGGGACGAGGCGAATGGCTCCTGCTCCGCCGAGGCCGACGAGCCCAGCAAGGATGAGCTCCCCACCAGGTCGGAGACCGCGCACCTAGGCGCGGCGAACCGCATCGACGCCGACCACGGCTAGGGGGGCGGCGGCGGCACCTGCGAGGGTCGTAGCGGAGCCGTTCGAAAAATGAGCGATGAGCATGGCGAGGCTCATGGCGACATAGGTCTCCGCCCAGGGACGGCTCACCTCTTGATCGCCAATTTCCGCAGTCGTATCGGCGAGCAGGGCGAGGCGCTTGACGAGCGCACTCTTCTGCTGCCGCCCTCGGTTCATTGCCATAGGTGCAGGGTAGCGCGCTCCGTCGCCGACGCGTAGACTCCCCATAACACTGCTCACCGCGAGCCCATATGGAGGTTACAAACCAACGCGTGGATGACTTGAAGCGGCCAGCCCTGATCTGATTCGTGCCCCCCAGGCGCGAGCGGCACGGGAGCTGGCTCGAAATGGAGGACACATGCTGCATCTCTCTCGATTGATCGGGCGTCCCGTGCGCGACAGCGCCGGCGACATGATCGGCTCCATCAGCGACCTCATCGTTGCCGTGGGCGAGAGCCATCCACCTGTGACCGGCCTTGTCGTGCGCACGGGCCGACGCCAAATCTTCTTACCGTGGAGTGCTGTCGAGCGACTCGATGCGACTGGTGCCGAGATCCGAACCGGACGGGTCGACATTGCACGATTCAACCAGCGCAAGCAGGAGATCATGTTGAAGGGCGACCTGCTCGACAAGCAGATCGTCGACATCGATGGACGCAAGGTGGTGCGAGCGAACGATGTGCTTCTCGACTTCGTTGAGGGGGCGATGCGACTCGTCGCTGTCGACGTGGGCGCCGCCGGCCTCCTCCGCCGCCTCGGACTCCCCGACCCATGGATTGCACGCCTCTCTGGAGAGCGCTCGCGCGTTGCCTCGTATATCGACTGGGAAGACGTTGATCCGCTCGGCTCAACGATTGCGAGCGTACGCCTCCGCGTGCCGCATGCCGGCCTCTCTGAGTTGCACCCGGCTGATCTCGCAACGATCATCGATCAGCTGACGCCGCGCGACCGCGCAGACATCATGAACTCGCTCGACGATGAGACTGCTGCCGAAGCGCTCGAGGAGTTGGAGCCAGAGACGCGCGCCGACCTGCTCGAAGACCTTGAGCCAGGTCGCGTTGCCGACCTGCTCGAAGAGATGAGCCCAGACGAAGCAGCCGACGCGGTTGCCGACCTCTCGCCCGTGAGCCGCGAAGAGATCTTGCTCCTCATGGAAAAAGAGGAGCGCGATGATGTTCGCGGCCTCCTCGTGCACCCGGAACAGAGCGCCGGTGGCATCATGACAACCGAGCATGTTGCATTGCGACGAACTGCAACCGTTGCGCAGGCGCTTGCATCTCTCCGACGCCTCGAACCCGATGCTGATGTGGCGCACGCGGTCTATATCGTTGATGCACAGCGACGCTTGCTGGGCGAGGTGACGCTCCGCGATCTGATCCTCGCAGCGCCGAACACCGTTGTTGGAACAATCATGGAAGACGAGCCGGTCGCCGTCGAGCTGCTCGCCCATGCCGAAGAGGTTGCCCGTATCGTCACGCGCTACGGCCTCGTCGCCGTCCCCGTGGTCGACGAGGAGCATCGCTTGATGGGCGTCATCACTGCGGGAGACGCGCTCTGGGACGTGCTCCCCGAAGAATGGCGCCGTGAGATGCCACGCCGCGTTCGCGCCGGGAGCATCGCTGCAATGGATGTGGCGAATGGCGCGCCGAAGGCGACCGCAAAGGGGCGCGGCAAGACGAAGGGCGAGAAGCGCGTAAGCAAGCAGAACCGTGCCTGAGCGCCGCATCACCTCGTCGGGAGAGCTCGTGCGCACGTCGCCGCGTCGCACTGGTGCGTTGAGCAGGTTTCCGATCCTGCGCCGACTCCGTGACGCGCTGCGCCGTCGTCGCGGTCCACTCGCCTTCCTCGCCGTTGTCGGTCCAGGGCTCATTGCAGGAGTTGCCGGAAACGATGCGGGTGGTATCACCACCTACGCAACGCTCGGCTCGTCGACGGCACTGCGCTTCCTCTGGATCCTCCCACTCACCGCCCTCCTCCTCGCCTTCGTGCAAGAGGCGGTGGCGCGACTCGGTGTTGTCACTGGGCAGGGGCTCTCCGACCTAATCCGCGAGCGGTTCGGCGTGCGGTGGGCCCTCTTCGCAATGGTGATCCTCCTGCTTGCAAACCTTGCAAACACGGTCGCAAACGTTGCCGGCGCTGCGTCAGCGCTTGCGATTTTCACCGTGCCGGTGGCGATCACTGCCCCCGCCGCCGCACTGATCATCTGGCTTCTTGTTGTATACGGGACCTACCGCAGTGTTGAGCGAATCTTCTTGGCGCTCACCGCCGTCTTCCTCGCCTACATCGCGGCAGCGCTCCTTGCACAACCGAACTGGGCAGAGGTAGCTGCGTCGCTTACGACGCCCGACCTTGTCGGCATCTCGGGGCCAGAGCTCCTCTTGCTCGTCGCCGTCGTCGGTACAACCGTGACCCCATACATGCAGTTCTACCTGCAGTCTGCTGTTGCAGAGAAAGAGATCGGCATCGAGCAGCTTGGCGCAGCGCGCGCCGACGCAATCCTTGGATCCGTCTGGACCAACTTCATCGCCGCCTGCGTAGTCATCGCAACGGCCGTCGCCCTCGGCGGTCACGGGGTCGCAATCGGCTCAGCCGCCGAAGCGGCCGTCGCCCTTGAGCCGCTGGCGGGCAACTTCTCGAAGGTACTCTTCGGCGCCGGGCTCTTCGGCGCGAGCCTCCTCGCAATAGCGATCATGCCCCTCACCACGGCGTTTGCCCTTGCCGAGGCATTCGGCTTCGAGTCGGGGGTCGATAAGGGGCTGCGCGATGCGCCGATCTTCTACGGAATCTTCACCACACTCCTCGCCGTTGGTGCGATCGTCGTGATGGTGCCGGGTCTCGATCCGATCGGTGCGATCGTCGCGAGCCAGTACCTTCAAGGACTCTTCCTCCCGATCGTCCTCGCCTTCATCGTGCAACTCTCAGGGAGCAGCTCGCTCCTTGGTGAGCACGCCAGCCCGCGCTGGCTCCGCCTCATCGGCTGGGGCATGGTGCTGCTGCTGGGGGTGTTCAACCTGTTGACCGTCCTCGCAAACCTCGTCGGCGCTACGCGCTAGCCGCGTCGAGGTTGCTAGGGAGTGACGGGGCCAAACTCCGTCGCGATCCAGGCGCGCGTGCAGGCGAGTCGACTGCTGAAGCTGGAGTTTTTCGGCGTAAAGCGGCCAGCGCCACCAATGCGGCAACCTCCGAGCACGTTCACATTCTGGCCAAACATGCGCATGGAGCGCCATCCGCCGGAGGCGGCATCTGGACCGGCCGTGAGAGCGGCCTGCGCGGTTGCAACAACATCGAAGATTGCGCCGACCACCGCATTATCCGACGTGTCGATCGAGGTGCGAACGAGCGGCGGTCCAGCATCCCAGCGGTAGATGTAGCGGCTTCCATTTGGACTGAGCTTGTAGCGCGGGCGTGTGTACCAGCGCATGTCAGCGAGCGCGGCGAGACCGAGCGCAACCGGCTTCCCTGCATGGATCACCCGAAGCGTGATGCCGGCAATAAGGCGCTGGTGTCGAAGCACGCGCACATAGTCGCTGTCGTATTTTCGCGATCGCCCGAAGCCGACCCAGAGATCGGTCGGTACGTTGAAGAGGCATCCGGTAGCAAATCGTGTCGTTGCGGTTCCCGTGCTGCACGGGCCGACAAAGTTTGGACCACTTTCGTCCGAACAGTTCGCCCAGATCCGGGCCGAGCCACCGTATTTCTTGTCGACGTCGCCAGGTCGCAAGAAGATGAGATTGCCGTACTTCGCATTGCTCGCAAGATTATGGTCTTTATAGCTCCGTGGCTTCTCGTCGCGAATGGTATCTGTCTTGCATGCGGCGAAGCGCGTCGTATCGTCGAGGTGGACAAGCGTCTGCGCTGGCGCAAGTGCATCAAGTTTCGCCCCAAGGATATCGGCGGTACCGAACATGCCGACAGTGAAGTCATCGATCTCGATGTCAAGCGCGTATTCAAAGTTCTCCCTCACGAGTTCGGCCGCCGCACGAGAGCGCTCCCATCCGAGCATCTCAGGCCGCCAGTCTTTGATATCTGACTTGCTCATGCAGAGTTGTGCATAGGTATAGAGCGCGTTAATACCGCGATTGAACGTCTCCTCACCTGGTCGGCAGAACGCAGCACTCAGCGACGGCTTGAGTGGGAAGCCGACCTCGTCACGCGGAATGCTAAAGGCCGACGCCTCGCCCGTGTTCGGATCTACGGTGAGGAGGGTCATTACATCGGTCCGCTCGCTCCCTGCCTTCTGGCGGGCAACGTTTGCGTATGCGTCGGCCGCATGCGACCAGCGATACGGATACGAGGCCTCTCCAGTCGGGTTCGCCGTGAAGTCAGACTCGATGCTGACGCACCGCTCCGCACCCTTCGGTGAGTGCATGCGACGGCAGCGCTTATCGCTCCCGAGGAAGAGGAGGGTGTAGCGGCCGTCGGTGCCGAGCACATTCACCGTGGCGGCGGCGGGCTGCACCGATGGGCCCGCCCAGATCGCGGTGAGGAAGATAATCGACGAGAGGAGGACGAGCGCGCCGGCGAATGGGCGCACTGCTCGTGCCCGCCTCACATCATCACCAGACCACCGTCAACGCCGAGCACCTGCCCGGT
>JBJSXZ010000092.1:0-5915 GCA_046086645.1 Candidatus Limnocylindrus sp. | reverse complement strand
CTCGCTCGCCGAGGCACTGCGCATCGCCCGTGCCGCGTTGCGAGCGGGCGACGCAGGCGCGGCGCTCGATGCGCTCATTGCCGAGCGGGGGCGCGGCAGGCCGATCAGCCACCTCACGGGGCGGCGCGGCTTTCGTGCGCTGGAGCTGCTCGTCACGCCAGACGTACTCGACCCGCGCCCAGAGAGCGAACTCATTATTGAGAGTGCACTCGCATTCATCACCGACCGCACTGCCGCCGCACGCGCGCTTGGACGTCCACTGCAACCGATTAACGTTGCCGAGATTGGCACCGGGAGTGGCGCACTGGCCATCGCCCTTGTCGACGAGGCGCGTGCACCACTACGCCTGACCGCTACCGACATCTCTGGCGAGGCGCTCGCTGTCGCGCGCGCCAACGCGTTGCGCACCGGCGTTGGCTCGCGCATCACCTTCGTTCACGGAGATCTTGCCGAGCCACTCATTGGGACGCGCGCCCCAGGTGATCCGCCCCACCTCGACCTGCTTATCGCGAACCTTCCGTATGTGCCAACGGCAGAGGTTGACGCAGCACATGCGGCAGCATCGTTTCATCCGGAAAGCGAAACCCACCGCAACCTCTCGCGTGTCTCCATAGCTGCCGAGCCGCGTCGCGCACTCGATGGCGGAAGCGACGGCCTTGAGTTAATTCGACGCCTCGTTGCAGAACTACCGCGACTCTTGCGTCCTGGTGGTGCGGCACTCCTTGAATTTGGCGATGGACAATCGCCAGCAATCGTGCAGCTCGTCGATGGTCTCGGCCTCGGTTGGCGCGTTGCGATTCGCGATGACCTTGCGGGCCACCCGCGCATGGCCGAAGTGCGCAGAAGCGGATAGGGTAATGGCGCCAATCCGCCTGCTCGTCATGGATCTCGACGGAACACTGCTTCCGCACGGCGGTTTCATCTCGCCACGAACGGTTGATGCAATTCGTGCTGCGCAGGCGAAAGGCGTGATCGCAACGATATCTTCAGGGAGAAACATCCCGAGCTTTTTGCCGTATGCGCAACGCATCGGTGTGGATGGGCCGCTCATCGGGATGCAAGGCGCGATCGTGCGCGAGCTTCCTGCGCCAGGAGACCCGAGTGTCGGTCGTCTCGTTCGTCACATCCCGTTCGAATCTAAGCTCGGCGCCGAGGCGATCGACTGGTGTAAAGAGCACGGACTCTGGGGGCACACGGTGGTCGAGAACGATCTGCATTTCGATGATCGCGATCCGCATGCAGTCATCTACCGCGGATGGATGGAGGGGAGCGCACACGAACGCCTCGCAACGGTGCCAGATCTTGTTGCGCACCTTGCAGCGACACCACTTCAACTCTCGAAGGTGGTCGCGCACGCGCCTGCTGGTCACGCGGATGGCGTACTCGAAGCCGCGCGCGCAACCTTTGGCGATCGACTCGACGTGACGATTAGCCACCCTGAATATCTTGAGTTCACGGCCCCTGGAGTGAATAAGGGCGCCGCCCTCCGCTGGCTTGCCGACCGGCTCGAGATCCCCCTCGCCCAAACGATGGCGATCGGCGACCAGCACAACGATCTGGAGATGCTCGCCGCTGCTGGGCACGGGGTGGCGATGGGAGGCGCTCCGGCCGCCGTGCTCGCCGCCGCACGATATGAGGCTCGTTTGTGCGAAGAGGACGGGGCGGCGCGCATGATCGAGCGCCTAATCCTCAATTCAGGGGGAGAATAAGGTGAAGTCGAATACGAGTATGGGGGGTACGTGAGCCAGAACGCACGCGATCCACAGTTGGATATAAGCCTGCGGGAGGCCGACCCTGAACTCGCTGCTGCAATCACCAGCGAGGCGCTTCGTCAGCGCGATCACATTGAGCTGATCGCCTCAGAAAACTACACCTCTGCTGCCGTGCGCGAAGCACAAGGCTCCATCCTTACGAATAAGTACGCCGAAGGCTACCCAGGAAAGCGCTACTACGCTGGATGCGAATTCATCGATGATGTTGAGAATCTTGCGCGCACGCGCGCATTGCAGCTCTTCGCAGGCAGCGAGCACGTCAACGTGCAGCCACACTCGGGCGCGTCGGCAAACATCGCCGCCTTTACCGCAACAATGTCACCAGGCGATACATTCGTCGCGATGAGCCTCGATCAGGGTGGCCATCTTTCTCACGGCTCGCCCGTCAATATTTCAGGTAAGTGGTTTACTCCAACGTTTTATGGCGTGCGAAGTGATGACGGCCTCATCGATTGGGATGCGGTAGAGCGAGCGGTCGAGTCGGCGAAGCCAAAGGTACTCATCGCCGGCGCAAGTGCGTATCCGCGCCGGCTCGACTTTGAGCGCTTTGCACGTATCGCGCAAGCGTCGGGCGCGCAACTCATGGTCGACATGGCGCACATCTCAGGGATTGTTGCTGCTGGCCTCCACCCATCGCCATTCCCCCATGCCGACCTTGTCACCACGACCACCCACAAGACGCTTCGCGGGCCACGCGGTGGTATGGCCTTTGTGCGCGCATCTGCTGCTGCAGCACTCGATAAGAGCGTCTTCCCTGGAAACCAGGGCGGCCCGCTCATGCATGTGATTGCCGCAAAGGCCGTCGCCTTCAAGTTTGCGCTGGAGCCAGCATTCCGAACCTACATAGAGCGGACGCTCGCCAATGCGCAGACGCTAGCAGCCGCGCTCGCCGCATGTGGGTTCGGGGTGATCACGGGCGGGACAGATACGCACCTCATCTTGTGCGACGTCACCCCGCTCGGCGTTACGGGCAAGGAGGCAACCCTCGCACTCGAGGCGGTCGGGATCACGATCAACAAGAACAGCATCCCTGGCGAGACCCGCTCCCCTATGGTGACGAGTGGGGTGCGCTACGGCACCCCCGCCGCCACAACACGCGGAATGGGCGTGCGCGAGATGGAGAAGATCGCCCAATGGTCGGCCGACGCAATTGCGCGTCGCGATGATCCTGCTGGCCTCGCACGCATCGCCCGTGAAGTGAGCGAACTCGCGCGCACATTCCCCGTGCCGGGGCGTGACGCAACGATGCTTGCAGAAGAGGGGAGCAGATGACAACGGTGGTGCAGCCATCGTTCATAGCACCTGCGCTGTATCTCGTAATCACCGTCATCTCGTGCATCCTCGCCCTCGTTGGCACAGGTGTCATGCGCCGCATTACGATTCGCTACGGAATTGCTGATCATCCGAACGAGCGCCGCATCAATACGGTTCCCGTGCCACGCGCGGGCGGATTCGCCGTCGCCATCGTATTTGCGATCACGGCCGCAACACTCATGCTCCTTGCGCCCGCACTCGGCATCAACACGGGTGCAAGCGCAACGCGCATCCTTACCGTGCAAGGTCCAGCACTCATACTCGGCACGCTCGTCGCCGCCATCCTTGGCCTCATCGATGACCGCTACGACCTGCGTGCACGCTGGCAGCTCCTGACACAAATCGCCGTTGCACTCGTGCCGATTGCGTTCGGCATGCGCATCCTCTTCATTGCCAATCCACTCGGCGAGGGCATCCTCTTACTCCCTGATGCGCTTGGTACGGCGCTCACAATCTTCTGGCTTCTCGGCATGCAGAACAGCATGAACTTTATCGACGGGCTCGACGGTCTCTCCGGCGGCATCGCACTGATCGCCGCGGTCACGCTCGGCTTGATTGCCGCGCCAACAACGCCACTCCTCGCTGGACTCTGCTTTGCGCTTGCCGGCTCACTCGCTGGGTTCCTCCGCTTCAACTTCCATCCGGCATCGATCTATATGGGGACGAGCGGAATTCAGGCTGTCGCATTTATCTTGGCGATGCTTGCGATGCTCGGCACGGCAAAGGTCGCCGCCGCACTCTTGATCCTCGGCGTGCCAATCATCGACGCCTTCTTTGTGATCGTCGGGCGGATTGCTGCAGGGCGCTCCCCCTATAGTGCTGACAACACGCATATTCACCGTCGACTCCTCGCCGCCGGACTTAGCCATCGCGGCGCCGTCTTCGTCCTTTATGGAATCACGGGACTCCTCGGCCTTGCCGCACTCAGCCTGTCGGAGAGCAGCTCACTCTACGCGTTCGCGGGCCTCCTCGTCGCACTCGGGGCCATGGTCGTTTGGCTCAGCCGTCGCACGCTCGATTCCTAATGTCTGACGACGGCGTATCTCGCACCCCTCGGCTAGAATCCACGGAGAACCCCGACGTCCCGCAAGGGCTGACGACGATCGGTGGGAAGAGCGCCTACATCGCACTCTTCTCGCAGATTGGGATCACGCTCCTCGTAGCGAACCTCGGGGGGGCGCTCCTCGGCAACTGGGTCGATGAAGGGCTTGGCACGCGGCCGCTCTTCTTGATTGCAGGATTCCTTGGAGGCTTTGCTGTCGGGGCTGTCGGGGCGGCACGACTCGTACGTCGATCGCTCCGGATGTTTGAAGCACTTGACGAAGCGGCTGCAAAGAAGCGACGAGAAGAGCGCCTTGCGAGAGAACAAGAGAGGAGGCGGCAGTGACGGTAGCAGCAGCGCGACCGAGCAACACCAAGCGCACCCTCCTCATTGGCGCACTCATCGTTCTCGTTGTCGATGTCGTTGCAGCACTGGTCACGAGCGGCGAAGGCCTTGTTGGCTTCCCCGGTGAAGTGATTCGCCAGGCACTTGAGCCGATCGTTCCCCACGCGGTGATCAACCTCGGCCCAGAAGAGCATCACGCTGCGGCACTCTTCGACTTCTACCCGTCGATCACCGGCTCAATCATCATGACGTGGATCGTGATGGCCTTCGTCATCCTCGCCCTATCCCTCGTCGCGCGACAACTTAGAGAGATTCCCGGACGTATACAAAACATGATTGAGTTTGCGATTGAGGGACTCTCAGGATTCGCCGTCGGCATCGGTGGCCCAGGCTCGGAACGTTTCGTAACCTTCTTCCTCGCCATCTTTCTCTTTGTCGTTGCGTCAAACTGGTCCGGCCTCATTCCAGGCGTTGGCCGCATCCATGCGTTCCGTGCCCCGACGAGCGATGTGAATGTCACGGTAGGAATGGCGCTCGTCACCTTCTTCTACTTTCACTTCCAAGGCATTCGAGCGCTCGGCGCTCGCACCTACCTCGGGAAGTTCTTCAGCCTGAAGGGTGGGCCAGTTGGCCTCTTCGTTGGGTTTATCGAGTTCTTCTTGGAGTTCGTCAAGCCGGTGGCGCTCTCGATGCGTCTTTTCGGCAACATCTATGGCGGAGAGCTCGCGCTCACCGTGATGACTACAATCACATTCGCTTTCATCCCTGTGGCGCTCTACGGCCTCGAGCTCTTCGTCGGGCTCATGCAGGGCATCATCTTCAGCATACTCGTCCTCGTGTTCACGATGTTGGCCATGGAAGGGCACCACGAGGAGGGGCATGCAGAGCACCACGCACCAGTGGCCACTGGGGCGGGGGGCACGGCAGGAGCAGAAACGAAAGTTGCGGCACACTAGCCGTAGCTGGGTAGCAGCGGTCGATCACTCGGCGGCGGTCCGGGCGGCGATCACAGAGAGGTAGGAGGAACAGACCGATGGACAATCTTCCAGGCGGAATCGCAGCGCTCGGTGTTATCGGGCCTGCAATTGGCGTAGGACTCGCAACGGCGGCAGCCGCAAGCGCAATCGGACGCAATCCAGAAGCCGCCGGCGCAGTGCGCGGCGTATTCATCCTCGGCGCCGCATTCGCAGAAGGCCTTGGCGTTCTTGCGATCGTGCTTGGCATTCTAACGCTCGTTCTCAAGTAACGATCAGCATGCAGCTAGATGCGCTGATTCGCGGAGTTGTTGCAGCGGCATCCCACCTCGCCGAGGTGCCCGTTGAGGGCGCCGCGCCAGAGGCCGGGATTAGCTTCAACCTCTTCTGGATCATCGTCTCCGCGACAAACTTCGGCTTCTTTATCCTGGTGCTGCGCGCCGTTGCGCTCGGCCCCATTACGAAGAT
>JBJSXZ010000091.1:0-3350 GCA_046086645.1 Candidatus Limnocylindrus sp. | reverse complement strand
CCAAGCCGTTGAAAGAGGGGATTGCAAAGGCTGAGGGCGAGAAGATCGCCGCAGCACTGGCCGAGGCAGGCGCCAAGGTCGAGCTCAAGTAGCAATTACGTTGCGCCCCCTCCTCCTGCCACCCGGCAGGGGGAGGGTTCTGTTTTGTTACATCGCAGGGCGCCGATAGTAGAACCGTTGCCCCTGGCGGTGCGTACACCATTTCAACCCGCTTGCCAAGACCCCGCGGGGTAGGGTAGGATGTCCTTTCGCTGAAACGCGCCTATATCGCCGAAGCCAGATCGACGAAGGAGCCGCCTCATGCCGACTCGCAACGCCGTCCGCGACAGCGCCTCTGGGAGCCGCAAGTTTTACTCGCGCATCCCAGAGATTTTGGAGATCCCGAACCTCATCGATCTTCAGACGACGTCGTTTGCTGCATTTGTCGGCCCGGAGTGGATTGAAGGCGCACCTGCGCTGCCGAAGGGAACGAAGACATTCCTCGCTGAACTTCTCGAGGAGATCAGCCCAATCCGCGACTTCACAGGCAAGCGTCTCGAGCTCGCCTTCCTCGACTACGAGTTCAAAGAGCCAAAGGTCAATGAGGATGATGCGCGCGCGAAAGATCTGACCTACGCGCGACCACTCATGGTGAATGCAGAACTCAAGGTTCTAGAGACGGGCGAGATTCGCCGTCAGCAGATTTACATGGGCGACTTCCCTTGGATGACGAGCCAGGGAACATTCATCATCAACGGCGCAGAGCGCGTCGTCGTGTCGCAGCTCGTCCGTTCTCCTGGCGTCTTTTACACTGACACCATTGATCCAGTTTCTGGTCGTGCGCTCTGGTCCGCGAAAGTGATCCCGAATCGCGGCGCATGGCTTGAGTTTGAGACGAGCAGCAAGGATCAACTCTACGTAAAGGTCGACCGCAAGCGCAAGGTTGCTGCAACGACGCTCCTCCGCGCCGTTGGCTTTGAGACGAATGATGAGATCGTCGGGCTCTTCTCGCGGATGGCATCAAATCCCGAGCATCCCTACCTTGCAAATACGCTCGAGAAGGATACTGCGGCAACGCGTAGCGAGGCGCTCGTTGAGGTGTACAAGCGGTTGCGCCCAGGTGATCCACCCACCGGTGACAATGCCCGCTCACTCGTTGAGAACCTCTTCTTTAATGGCCGGCGCTACGACCTAGGACGCGTCGGCCGCTATAAGTTCACCCAGCGCCTCAGCGAGACGGCAGCGATACTGGGCGTCGAGCTCCCCGATATGTCTGTCCGCACCCTCACGCGTGAGGACCTCGCCGCGATCGTCGGTCACCTCATGGTGGCAAACGAGGGTGGCGCCCATCGCGATGTCACCGACCATTTAGGCAACCGCCGCGTTCGCGCCAATGGTGAGTTGATCCAGAATGCGTTCCGTGTCGGTCTCCTGCGCATGGAGCGCGTCATCAAGGAGCGCATGACCATCCAGGAAGACGACAAGGCCACACCGAGTGCGCTGGTGAACGTTCGTCCAGTCGTCGCTGCAATGAAGGAGTTCTTCGGCGGCTCGCAGCTCAGCCAGTTCATGGATCAGACGAACCCACTTGCCGAGTTGACGAGCAAGCGCCGACTATCAGCGCTTGGCCCAGGCGGCCTCTCGCGCGAACGCGCCGGCTTCGACGTGCGTGACGTACACCATAGCCACTACGGTCGTATCTGCCCAATCGAAACGCCGGAAGGTCCGAACATTGGCCTTATCGGCTCCCTCGCGACGTTCGGTCGCGTCAACGAACTTGGCTTTATCGAGACCCCATACCGACGCGTGAAGGATGGGCGCGTGACGAACGAGGTCGTCTATCTTCCGGCCGACGAAGAGGAGCGCTATGCAATCGCACAGGCAAACGCTGAGCTTGATTCCGACGGTCGACTTGTTGGCGAGCGCATCTATTGTCGGAAGGGCGAGGGCTTTGAGCTTGTTGAGCCGTCGCGCGTCGAATACATGGATGTCTCGCCAAAGCAGGTTGTCTCTGTTGCAACGGCGCTGATTCCGTTCCTCGAGCACGACGACGCCAACCGTGCACTCATGGGTTCGAACATGATGCGTCAGGCTGTTCCACTCTTGACCCCCCATGCACCAGTCGTCGGCACGGGCGTTGAAGGCCGTGCCGCGCGCGACTCTGGGCAGGTCGTCATCGCTCGACGCACTGGTGTCGTGACATCGGTCACCTCTGATCTCATCGTTGTTGAGCCCGATGAGGCGACGAGCAAGAAAGATCTCGATCGCTACCCACTGCTCAAGTTTGTGCGCTCCAACCAGGGCACGTGCCTCAACCACCGACCTGCTGTTGCCGTGGGAGACCGCGTCAAGCCGGGTCAAGTGATCGGCGACTCCATGTCCACCGATGGCGGCGAGCTTGCCCTCGGGCAGAACGTCGTCGTTGCCTACATGTCGTGGGAGGGCGCCAACTACGAGGACGCGATCATCATAAGCGACCGCCTCGTCCGAGAAGATGTCTTCACCTCCATCCACATTGAGAAACACGAGCACGAGGCGCGCGACACCAAGCTCGGCCCGGAAGAGATCACACGCGACATCGCCAACGTTCCAGAAGAGCTCCTCGCAGAT
This sequence comes from Candidatus Limnocylindrus sp., assembly GCA_046086645.1. GTDB lineage: Bacteria > Chloroflexota > Limnocylindria > Limnocylindrales > Limnocylindraceae > Limnocylindrus. The sequence continues at coordinate 761 of JBJSXZ010000091.1, read as the reverse complement.
CTCGACGAGCAGGGGATCGTCCACGTCGGTGCATCGGTGCATCCAGGAGACATCCTTGTTGGCAAGATCACCCCGAAGGGAGAGACTGAGGTCACGGCAGAAGAGCGCCTCCTCCGCGCCATCTTCGGCGAGAAGGCACGCGAGGTAAAAGACTCATCGTTGCGCTTGCCTCATGGCGAACGCGGCACGGTTGTCGACGTTCGCGTCTTCAACCGCCACGAGGTCGACCTTGCCCCAGGCGTCAACCAGCTCGTCCGTGTCTCCATTGCGCAGAAGCGCAAGATCTCCGTTGGCGACAAGATGGCGGGTCGCCATGGAAACAAGGGCGTCGTCTCCCGCATCTTGCCGGCCGAGGATATGCCCTACCTTCCAGACGGCACGCCAGTTGACGTCATCTTGAATCCGCTCGGCGTTCCAAGCCGCATGAATATTGGACAGTTGCTCGAGACGCACCTCGGCTGGGCGCTCGCGAAGCAAGGCCTGAAGGGCGCCACGCCCGTCTTCGACGGCGCAACTGAGCAGCAGATCATCAGCGAGCTTGAGGCCGCCGGCCTTCCACCAGAGGGGAAGATCGAACTTCGCGATGGGAAGAGCGGGAAGCGGTTTGACCGCCCGATTACGGTCGGCGTCACCTACATGCTCAAGTTGCACCACCTTGTTGAAGACAAGATCCACGCACGTTCAACTGGTCCATACAGCCTCATCACCCAGCAGCCGCTCGGTGGCAAGGCGCAGTTCGGTGGCCAGCGATTCGGCGAGAT
>JBJSXZ010000090.1:0-7430 GCA_046086645.1 Candidatus Limnocylindrus sp. | reverse complement strand
CTCGTGATGTTGATGATGCGTCCGCTCTTCGCGCGAAGCATCTCTTTGACAGCGGCCTTGGTCATGTAGAACGCGCCGGAGAGATTTGTGTCGATCACCTCGCGCCACTGCTCTGGTGTCATGCGCAAGATCAATGTGTCGCGCGTGATGCCGGCATTGTTGACGAGGAGATCGACCTTGCCGAATGACTCCATCGCCTTGGCGACGACAGCGACCGCGGAGTCTGGATCTGCGGCATCGGCTTGCACCGCAACCGCCGTACGCCCCTTCGCGTTGATCTCGGCGACAACGGCGTCGGCGGCGGTGGTGTTCCCCTTATACGTGAAGAGCACATCGGCACCAGCATCGGCGAGGGCGAGTGCGATGGCGCGGCCAATCCCGCGTGCGCCGCCGGTAACGATTGCTGCATAGCCCGTGAGTTCAAACATCGCTGCTCCTTACTGTGGCTGGTTAGTCTGACGCTTTGCGCCACGCGCGTCCAGATGCGCACGAAGTGCCTCGGGCACCGCTCCCGAATTTGAGCCCCCCTCGGGACGCGGAACGTTGATGTGCGCAGGGTCAACCGTTGCGGCGCGAGCGCCTTGAGTTGGATCGGCATCCCACCTCGTGACGAAGGCGCCAGAGGTATAACCGCCACCGAAGGCGACGGTGCAGAAGACATCGCCGGGCTTGAGCCGACCCGCCGCGACCGCCTCCGAGAGGGCGATCGGGATGCTCGCCGCCGACGTATTCCCATAGCGATCGAGGTTCACGAAGATCTGCTCCATCGGGTACTCCATCGACTTCGAGACATGTTCAATGATGCGAATGTTCGCCTGGTGCGGGATCACCAGGTCGACCCCAGCAGGGGTGAGGCCGGCACGAGCGATCGCAGCCGACGCGACAGCCGCCATCGTGCGCGTCGCGTAGACGTAGGTCTTCGCCCCGTCCATCTTGATGAGCGGGTCCGCATCGGCGCCGATCCCGCCAGGAATCCAGAGGGCGTAGGCGCCCGATGGATCTGACGAGAGTTCGAAGCTCAGCGTCCCCGGACGTGTTGTGAGAACCTGGTCCTGTGGCAGGTCGAGCGCCTCTAGGACGATCGCACCGGCACCGTCGCCAAACAAGACACAGGTTGAGCGATCACTCCAGTCGACAACTCGCGAGAGGGTTTCGGTGCCGATGACGAGGGCACGATGGCCGAGGCCTGCAGTGAGGAAGCCGTGGGCGACTGCATAGCCGTACGTGAATCCAGAACACGCGGCAGAAAGGTCAAACGCCGCGGCACGTGTTCCACCGAGTGCACCCTTGATGAGGGCGGCGGTGTTCGGCATCGAGTGATCGGGCGTGAGGGTTGCAACAACGATCAAGTCAATCTCATCGATGCCGATGCCAGCAACGGCAAGGGCGCGTGCGCCGGCGATTGCGCCCATCGAGGCGGTGGTCTCGCCTGCTCTGGCGATGCGGCGCTCGCGGATTCCCGTACGCGAGGTGATCCACTCGTCGCTCGTCTCAACGATCTTCTCGAGATCGAGATTCGAGAGGATCGTGGCAGGAACCTCGTGCCCCCATCCAGTGATGCGCGTGGTGCGATTCGGCAGTGCTGCGAGGCCGCTCTGCCCGCCAATCCGCGTCACGTCTTCATTCAGGTCGGGTCGCTTCATGCCGGCTCGATTTCAATAATTGGCGCTTTCGCTTTCACAAGTCGACCATTCTCGGCAATGATGCGCGTCACGCGACCAGCCTTATCGGTCTTGATTTCGTTGAAGAGCTTCATCGCCTCGATCAGGCCGATCGGTTGGCCGACTGCGACAACCTGGCCCACGCGCACGAGAGGTTCAGCGCCGGGCGAGGCGGCGGCATAGAAAACCCCCGTAAGTGGCGCGACAATGAAGCTCCCGGCAGGGCTGAGCGGCGCAACGACACCAACGGGCTGCGGGGCACTCGGCCCTTCGGCGCCAGTGGCGGGAGGGGCAACGGGCGGGCGCGGAGCCTCCACGGCACTGCTGGCGGGTGGCGAAAGGGGGGTCACCGCCGCGCGGCTGCGGACCAGCACGCGGGTGCCACCCGTCGATATTTCGATCTCGGCAAGATGCGCGCCATCGGCAACCACGGCGAGGCGATCGACCAGTTCGATGAGCGACGCCTCATCGCTTGTGAGCGGTACGTTCGGCGCGCCACCTCGCGCAGTTGCAACGCCGAGTCGTGCGTCGCCGCGGCGCGGACGCGGTGGCGTCGAGCGTTGCGCGCCGTCACTCGGCGCGTCGCCCTCGTGCAGCTCTTCGCTTGGTCGCAGTACCTCGACGGGTGGCATCGATGGTGCGCCCGCGGCGCTCGCAGGGATCGGAGCCACGCTCCCCCCTCGCGCACGACGTGCTGCTTCGCGTGCCGCTTCGAGTGCGCGCAGTGCATTCTTCTGCAGTCGGACGCGGCGCTTTTCCGGCATCAGCGTCCCTCCCAACGCGAAAGGAGAAGTGCGGCATTCTGTCCACCAAAGCCAAACGCGTTCACTAGGGCGAGACGCACCTCGTGGTCGCGCGGCGAACCGGCAACTATGTCGAGCCCTGCTGCTGCAGCATCGGGTGTCTTGAGGTTGAGGGTTGCGTGCACGCGACGATCGCGCATGGCGCAGAGCGTGGCGATTGCACCAAGGCCGCCTGCGGCACCGAGCGTGTGGCCGAGGGCACCTTTTGATGCACTGATGGTGGCACGCAGCGGCTCTGCTGCAGCGGCGGTACGCGCCTCGTCAGCAGAGTCGGTCTCGGTAAGAACGGTGCGAATCGCATCGAGCTCTGCCTTGTCGCCCTCAGGTGTCGAGGTCGCATGGGCATTCACGTGATCGATCTCACGTCCGCGTCGTCCGGCCTTCGCAAGGGCGCGGCGGGCAGCGCGCACGGCACCCCATCCACCTGGCGCTGGAAGCGTGATGTGTTGCGCGTCGGCCGTTGCGCCGTACCCGACGATCTCGGCGAGTGGGGTTGCGCCACGTGCGAGGGCGAGGTCGAGGCGCTCGAGGAGGAGTACCGCCGCCCCCTCAGCCATGACGAAGCCGTCGCGCCCCGCATCAAACGGGCGCGAGGCGGTCGCGGGCTCCCCGCCCGCTGCAGCGGAGCCGCTGCGCGAAAGGGCCCGCATATTGTTGAACCCTGCAATCACCACTGGATGGAGCGCCGCCTCACTTCCGCCAGCGAGCGCGCGGTCGGCATCACCGCGACGAATCATCTCGTACGCCTCGCCGATCGCGTGGCCCGCGGTGGCGCAGGCACTCACCACACCGAACGAGGGGCCCTGCGCACCAACGTGAATCGCCACCTCACCAGAGGCCATGTTGCCGATCGATGCAGGCACGAGGAAGGGCGAGATGCGTCCGGCGCCACGCGTGGCGAAGAGGGCCGCCTGTTCGAAGATTGTGGTTGCGCCGCCCAGGCCAGAGCCGATGATCGTTGCCGTCGCTTCAGCATCGCGGCCCAGCGAAAATCGCGCAGGAAGTCCCGCGCTCATCAATGCCTCGACTGAGGCAACGATCGCCAACTGTGCAAAACGATCGAGCCGCTTCACCTGCTTCGGCTCAAGGAGGTCGCTCGGATCGAAGTTCGGCACCTGGCCACCAAAGTCAATGTCGAGTCCGGTGAGGTCAATTCCCTCCAGGCGACGAATCCCAGAGCGGCCAGCGAGGAGCCCCGACCAGAGCGCATCAACACCACGGCCGAGCGGCGAGACTGCGCCCGCACCGGTGATGGCGACGCGCACAGCGTGGCTCATCGCACGAGCTTTCCGGTGCGCAGTGTGGCGGCGCGATACGTGTCGCCCGTAAGGGCCCGTGCCGTTACCTCATCGCTCACCTGCTCGGTGTTGTAGCTCGCGCGATGCACCTCGGCCGCGATCGTGCCCGCTTCGGCATCGATGTCGACGACGGCAAATGCGGCGCTCGCCTCTCCGTCGTACGGAAGCCCCGCCGAACCCGCGTCGACAAGGACCTTCCAGCCGTAATCCTTGACGCGCGCCGCGTGCGTGAATCCAACGCAGACGACGCGCGAGTCGGTCTGGCTGATGAGTTCGAGCGTGGTCGACGGATCAAGGTCGGCGCTCAGCGGAATCGTGCGCGAGCCGGGCGAGGCGTGACAGAAGGTGATGCCGATCTCGCCATAGCGCAGGCGTCGCTCGGTTGGGAGTGAACGCAACCACTCGATGCGATCGTCGTCGAGTGCGTCGGATGCCCACTCCACTGCCGCCTTGAGCCCCGGGGGGAGGCCGCCCGCGAGGCTCGGGAACGAGGCGGCGTAGTCGAGATCGGCCACGGCGATGTCGCCGGTACCAGCGGTCACGAGCGCGCCACCCTTCTGCAGTTTCTGAATCAAGTCGATGGTCTCCGCGGGTCGCGGACCGAAGAGCGCGTGATCGCCGAGGATCGCCACCTGGTCAGGCTTCAGTGACGGGAGCTTGGCGACGATCGCCTCGAGTGCGGCAACGTTGCCATGGATGTCTGAGATCACGACGACGCGGGTCATTCTGCAACTCCTTCGGTCTGCGTGGATGGTCCACTGGAACGCGGGAGCGCCCCATCGGGTGGGATAACAAACGTGATGGTTGCGCTGCATGCGACATCTGCACCGACGCGTGCAACGCCCTTGGCGCTCCCCATGCGCGAGCCGAGCTTCACCATGGTGATCTCGAGGCTGAGGGTCTCGCCTGGCACCACCATGCGCGTGAAGCGGCACTCTTCGATCTTGGCAAAGACGCCGAGCTTGCTGCCGAATCCTTCGGTGCGTGCAACGTAGACCGCCATCGCCTGTGCAAGCGCCTCAACCTGCAAGACGCCGGGCATGATCGGCATGCCAGGAAAGTGGCCTGGTGTCCAGAATGCATCAGCGCGCACGTCGAGCTCGGCGACAAGGGTCTGCGCGGCGCGATCTTCTGACACGATGCGATCGAGCAGGAGGAACGGATCGCGATGTGGGATGAGGCGCTCGATTGCACTGCGGTCGAGCATCGGTGCGCGAGCCCCTGTGCTCATAGGCCCACCTTCGGTGCGGCAGCGAGGATCGCAGAGGTGCCCGATGCGTCAAGCATGCTGGTCGTTGCGCTCCCGTTCAAGAACGCGGGGGTTTCGAGGAGGCCGAGGAAGAAGTCGCGCGTGGTTGCGACACCATCGATCTCCACCTCGCGCAAGGCTGCCCGTGACCGCGCGATCGCCTCGTCGCGGGTTGGACCCCAAACGATGAGCTTTGCCAGCAGGCTGTCGTAATACGGTGGCACCTCGTAGCCGGCGTAGAGATGCGAATCGAAACGCACCCATGGTCCGCTGGGCGAACGGAACAGGGTGATCTCGCCCGCCTGGGGCCGGAACTCGTTCGCCGGATCTTCGGCGGTGAGACGGAATTCGATCGCGTGTCCACGTCGCTCAACCTGCGCTTGTGTCATCGGCATCGCGTCTCCACGTGCTAGAGCGATCTGCAACGCAACAAGGTCGACACCAGTCACCATCTAGCTCACGGGATGTTCAACCTGAATGCGGCAGTTGATCTCGATGAAGTACGGCTTCCCGTCTGGGCCGACAAGAAACTCGAGCGTGCCGAGGTTGCGGTAGCCCGCAGCGCCGATCGCCTTTGCTGCACGCGCCAAGAAGTCTTCGCGCACTTTCGTCGTGAGGGCAGGCGATGGCGACTCTTCGACGAGTTTCTGATGGCGTCGCTGCACCGAGCAGTCGCGCTCGCCAAAGTGAAGCGCCGTTCCCGCATCATCAACGGCAATCTGCACCTCAACATGGTGTGTATCGGTGAGGTACTTCTCGAGGTAGAGCGAGCCGTCGCCGAAGGCCGCCTGCGCCTCTTGTGCGCAGAGTGGGAAGAGGTTCGCCAGCTCCGTCTCGCTCGTCACAACGCGCATGCCGCGCCCGCCGCCGCCAGCCGATGCCTTCAAGATCACCGGGTAGCCGATCTTCTTTGCCGCAGCGCGTGCCGCCTCGATGTCGGCCACGACCCCCTCCGACCCTGGGATCGTGGGGAGCCCGTGCTTCGCCAAGAGGGCACGCACCCCCGCCTTGCTCTCGAAGCGCTCCAGGACGGCGGATGATGGGCCGATGAAGGTGATCCCGTGCGCTGCGGCGGCCTCGGCGAAGGCGGCGTTCTCTGACAAGAAGCCGTATCCAGGATGGATCGCATCGCACCCGGTCGCGCGGGCGGCCGAGATGATCGCGGGTGCGGAGAGGTAGCTGTGCTTCGCCGCAGCTGGGCCGATGCAGATCGCCTCATCGGCAACCATCACGGCACGCGATGTACGGTCGGCCTCGCTATAGGCGACCACCGCCTCGATCCCCATCTGGCGACAGGCACGCAAGATACGCAGCGCGATCTCGCCGCGATTGGCGATGAGGACGCGCGTGATCTTCCTCGTGGTCATCGCCCACCCTCGCCGATGCGCTCAATGAAGAAGAGCTCCTGGCCGTACTCCACCGGATCTCCGGTGGTGCAGCGCAGCGAGCCAACAATGCCCGCATATTCTGCACGCACCTCGTTCGGCACCCCGAGCACATCGATGCTCGCAACGAGCGCCCCCTTGGCGATCTTCGCTCCCACATGGACATCGCTCGCGAGCGTGACAAAGCCGACCGCGGTGGAGCGAATCGCGTGGCGTCGATCGTTGACAACGGGCGCCGCAGCGCTCGCCACTGGTGTGCTCGCCGCCTGCTCGCGTGCATGGAGCGCACCGGCACGCGTCGCCTCCGCACGCACGCGCACCGTTGCGCCGTTGCGCTCAACCTCGATCTCGCCGAGACCCGTCTCTTCGAGTCGATCGACAAGCACCGGCAAGAGTGCATCGATCAAGACGCCGAGCTCCTCCGCCTCGTTTTCGGCGCGCGGGTCGAGGCGTGGGTGTTCGCTGTTCATCGCTTATGCGCCCGCACTGTCGCGCTCGATCTCGTCGATCCAGTCATCGCTCATGCCGGCAGGGACGCGCTCGCGGTCGAGGCCGAAGATCGAACGAATAACGCCGCCCAGCCCCTTTGTCTTGACCGGCGCAACCTCGTCAAATGCACCATAGGCGCGATAGCGCGCATACCGTGCGTCGAGCAATTCGCTCAAATCTTTCATCGACTCGAGCTCATCAAACGCGGCGCTCGCCGTCTCCCAGATCGCGCGTGCAATCGTGATCGTCCCGTCGGCCGAAAGGTTGTCGGGCTCGGGGATGATCCCGTCGACGACGCCGAGTGCGACCTGCTCTGGCGCGGTGATGCGCAGGGCGCGTGCCGCGGCGGGCGCCTTCTCCGAGGTGCGGAACAAGATCGCGGCGCACCCTTCCGGGCTGATCACCGAGTAGTAGGCGTGTTCAAAAGCGAAGACGCGATCGGCGGCGGCGATGGCGAGTGCGCCACCCGAACCACCCTCGCCCGTCACCACGGTCACGATCGGCGTACGCAGTTCGGTCATCTTGCTGATGGCGGCGGCGATCGC
>JBJSXZ010000089.1:0-9061 GCA_046086645.1 Candidatus Limnocylindrus sp. | reverse complement strand
CTGGAGCAGAAGCCCCACCCAGCGCCACTCCGACGTGGCCTCGCGGCGCTTGGGCATAGCGGCTCAACGGCAGATTCTGCGTATCTTGGCGACACGCTCGACGATATGCGCATGGCGCGCGCAGTCGGATCGCGCGCGGTTGGGATTCACTCGCCCTTCTTCCACCCCGATCGTTTTTATGAGGCAGAGGCACATGAGCATGCGACCTCAGTCGCAGCGTGGGTGGATCAGATGCTTGACGGTCACCCGCTAGCGACACCAAAGCGCTAGACTCCACACATCGCGACAGGGGAGCGCCAGAAGGCGCTGAGATGCGGGAAGGCCCGCGAACCCTCGGAACCTGATCCGGGTCATGCCGGCGAAGGGAGACGCAGAGCCCTCCGCGATAGTGGGAGGTGTTCGTGCGCGCGATAATCCTTACCGGCGGTGATCCGGTCGACGCTAGGAGCCTCGATCGCGTGCAGCCAGGATGGCGCTCAGCCGAACTCGTGATTGCTGCCGACGGCGGTGCTCGCCAGGCAGCCGCACTTGGCCTCACGCTCCATCAGGTCGTTGGCGACTTTGACTCTCTCACCTCCGCCGAATACGAGGACCTAGTCGCGGCCGGAGTGCGCTGCACGAGGTTCCCGGCAGAGAAAGAGGCGACCGATACCGAACTCGCCCTCCTCGCCGCCCTCGACGCTGGTGCGACGGAGATTGCCCTGATCGGCGTTTGGGGTGGGCGTGTCGATCACGCGCTGGGGATCGCCTCCCTCCTTGAGCATCCGCGCGTGCGCGCAAGCGGCGCGCTTCTCGTGCTGCTCGGTGCGGATTCTGTTGTGCGGCTACTTGCCGCGAATGAGCGCTGCGAACTTCTTGATCACGAGGGTCAAACGCTCTCACTGATTCCGTGGGGCTCCGATGCGACGGTAAGCCTCAATGGCACGCGATGGCCACTGGCACACGAAACGCTGCATGTCGGTGCATCGCGAGGCCTCTCGAATGTTGCAACCAGCGCACGCGTCGTTCTTAACGTCCACAGCGGCAAGCTTCTCCTCGTCAGCGGAGTCAGGGCATGAGTAGTCGTCGTTGGAGTCTCCTTGATCTCGTGACACTTGCCACACTCGGTATTTCGTCGGGGGTGTTGTTTGCAGGATGGGGAATCCTCTGGAGTTCGCTCTCGCCGCTCTTTGCCGCAGTCTTGCCGCTGCAGTACCTCTTGTTTGCGGGAACTTGGGTGATCGCTGGGCCGCTGGCGGGCTTGGTCATTCGCCGACCTGGTGCTGCACTTGCCGGCGAGTTGATCGCTGCCTCAGTGTCGTTCGTGCTTGCGAGTCAGTGGTCGATTGATGCAATTATTTCTGGTGCGGCGCAAGGGATCGGCGCAGAGGTTGCGTTTGCACTGATTTCGTATCGGCGGCCACACATCGGCATCGTCGTGCTCGCCGGCGCACTCTCTGGGGTTGGTATGGCTGCGCATGACATCTCGCTCTATTTCGCTGGTGTTGACTCGACGTTTGCGCTTTTCCTCGCAGGTGCGATGGTTGCCAGCTCGGCGCTCATCGGCGGCGTAGGCGCGTGGCTTCTGCGAGCAGCATTGCGTCGCAGTGGGGCACTCGATCTGATCGGCGCCTAGTCGACCATGCTGAAGGAGCCACCCCCCGCTATTGAGCTGCGCGACCTCGTCTGGAGTCCCGATGGCGCTTCAGCGCCAACCCTTGACCTACGAGGGACACACATCAACCTCGCACCAGGCGGTCTGCTCCTTATTACGGGGGCATCAGGTGCGGGTAAGAGCACCCTCCTCTTCGCCCTCGCCGGGCTCCTCGGCACCCTCTTGCCCGGGGAGTTGAGCGGGGAGATCACCGTGGGCGGGATCGATCTCGTCGCGGCGGCCGCCCGTGGTGAGCCAGGGCCGCCAGCCGCACACCTCGCTCGCCTCGGCCTGATCCCTGCCGGCCCAGCGCCAACAACCGCCCTCCCGCGCCTCGTTGATGACGCCGCCCTCCCCTTGGAGTCGCGCATCATCGCCACGGGCGAAATGCGCCAGGCGATTGACACCGCGGCATCCGAGCTCACCGTTCGTGCGCTGCTTGAGCGATCCATTGCGCACCTGAGTGGCGGAGAACGCATGCTCGCAGCCGCACTCGCCGCTCTCGTTGCGCAACCGCAACTGCTCATCGCCGACGAACCGTTTAACTCGCTCGATGCTGCTACCGCCACAACGCTGCGGCAGGCGATGCGTGCGACCGGTGCGACACGCGTCATCGCAACCCACACGGGAGAATCGCTGGGCGAAACTCCTACGGCCACACTCCACCTGGTTAACGGTCGCGCCGCAACGGCTCACGCAGCTGGCGATCCCGCTGTGATCACTCCTCAACGAGCACCAGCAGTGCATCTCCACCAGCAAACATCAATCGCACAGTTGCGTGGTGCATTCGCGCCTGGTCGCGAGATGCAGGCGGTGAGCATCGACGTGATTCCCGGATCAGTAACCATCCTCACCGGTCCAACGGGTAGCGGCAAGTCGACACTCCTCAGCCTCGTAGCTGGGACACTCCCACTCTCGTTCGGCGCGCGAACAGTGGCGGACGTTCGTGTCGCCTATGCGCCGCAAGATCCGGGGCTCATGCTTGGCGCGCGACCAGCGCGACAGTTGATTGCGGTGGAGAACCTGCCACGAGCCCTCGCGCTCGCCGACCGACTGCGCGTCACAAGTCTCCTCGATGCAATGCCAGCGCGACTCTCCGATGGCGAGCGCCGTCGGCTCGCTCTCGTTGTGACACTCGCACGCGATGCTGAGCTGGTCGTGCTCGATGAGCCGACCACAGGACTTGATGCTGCTGCAGCAGCGCAGGTGAGCGCGATCATTGATGAGTTGGCTGCCGCCGGCACCGCACTCCTTATTGCGACCCATGACGCGACACTCACTCCGGCGCGAGCGCGCGTCATCGAACACCCACGCGGCACGATGTCGGCGGGAGGCGCCCCTTCAATCCGTATGCGCCTGACCGCCCCGATCGGCGAGGCGGTCGACGCGGCACAGCAGTTGTTGAGCCCAGCGATCACGAAGCGCCTGGTCGGTAGTGCAAACCCACTCACGCGAATGGGGCTGGCGCTCTTCTGGTTCCTCCTCTCACTCATCAGTCCAGCGACCCTCTTGGCGCAAGGGGCAATTGCGATCCCAGCCCTCCTCATCGCCTGGCGCGCAGGCGTCGACGCACTTGGCACCCTGCGTCTTGGACTCACGCTCGCACCCGCTGCGCTCGGCCTCTTTGTTGCCAACGTGATAGGCGGGGCAGAGGTTGAGCAGGCGATCGGCGCAGTAGCGCGACTTCTCACCTTTGCGGCGGGGAGCCTTGTCTTGCTTCGTCCATTTGAGCCACTCCGGCTTGCCGACGCGGCAATTGAGCACCTCCGTGCGCCGTTTGCACCAACGATGGCACTTCTGACAACGGCGGCGACGATTCCCGCGATGTTCTCCGAAGCTCGTGAGCGACGGGCGATTCGGCGCCTTACCACCTCCCGTGGGGGCTTCACCCTGCTCGTCGATCTCTTCGACTCGTTTGTGCGCGCCGTCCCACGCATTGCGATTGCGCTCGAGATCCGTGGCGTGCGCATACCAACACGCACGCGACCCGCTACACGCTTCCGGCCATCAACGTTTGGCCGCGCTGACCTGATCCTGATTGTTGCGAGCGCCGGCGGCGCATTTGTGAGCATTGTGCGTGCGCTCCTTGAGCCTATACTTTCCCAATGAGCGAACTGGGCGACCATCCATCGGTAGGGACACCCGCCCCCGACTTCACGCTGCGCGACGCCGATGGCATTGAACGGAAGCGTGCCGATGCGGCGGGGAGCTGGCTCGTCCTCTACTTCTATCCGAAAGATGACACGCCCGGCTGCACGATTGAGGCGTGTGAGTTTCGTGATGCTGACGCGGACCTGCAGCGAGCGGGTGCCGTGGTGTGGGGCGTGAGCCCCGATGGCCAGGAGAGCAAGGCAGCATTCCGAGAGAAGTTTTCACTGAACTTTCCGATCCTTTCCGACCCCGACCACGTGGTGGCTGAGGCGTATGGCGCCTGGGGGGAGAGGGAGATGCTTGGGAAGACCGTCCAAACGGTGCACCGCATTACCCTGCTGATTGCCCCCGATGGAACCGTGGCGCGGGTCTGGCCAAAGGTCACTCCAACCGGGCATGCTGCTGAGGTCCTCGCCGAGATCACCGCACGTTCGTAACAGTTCCTCGCTGAGCACGGCGCTTGGGGCTCCCTGATACGATCACGGAGGAGTAACCCCGTCGCGCGACCCAAGGAAAGGTTGAATGTGACTCTCGCAAACCAGGACTTCCTCGTCCAGCCAGTAGACGCCTCATGGTTGCAGTGCAACATTGAGTGCCAGGAGGCCTGTCCCGTCGGCACCAACTGTCGCGGCTACCTCAACCTCGCCGCCGAAGGACGCTTCGAAGAGGGCTATATCCTCTCCCGCGAGCCAAACCCCATCGCTGCGATGTGCTCCTATGTCTGCTCGGCACCTTGCGAGCGGGCCTGCCGCCGCGGCGACATCGATCGACCACTCGCGATCCGGGCGATGAAGCGCTTCCTCGTCGAGTGGCACGCAGCATCGGGGATCCCCGATGTCGCTCCAGCGATTACGCCGCGCGCTGAGCGCGTTGCCGTGATCGGTGCCGGCCCCGCCGGCCTCTCCGTTGCACGCGAGCTTGCAGTAAAGGGCTACCAGGTCACCGTGTACGACAGCCTCCCCTACGGCGGCGGCACGATGCTCATCGGCGTGCCCGCATTCCGCCTCCCGCGTGAGGCGATCGAGACCGACGTGCGGCTGATTGAGCGCCTCGGCGTGAAGTTCGTCTACAACACCGAGATTGGCCGCGAGCTGACCTTCGAGCAGGTGCAGGCCGAGCACGACGCAATTGCGATCTGTGCCGGTGCGATGAACGCGGTCGCCCTCGACATCCCTGGTGCCGACCTCGACGGCCTCGTCTACGGCGTTGACTTCATGAAAGATGCAAACCTCGGGAAGCCGATCAGCGTGGGCAAGGATGTCGTCGTCATCGGTGGTGGCTATACCGCGATGGACTGCTCGCGCACCTCGCTCCGCCACGGCGCGGAACGCGTCACGATTGCGTACCGCCGCACTCGCGCTGAACTCGTTGTCGACGAAGAGGAGTTGGGCGAGACCGAGCGCGAAGGTGTGCGCATGGACTTCCTTGTCTCGCCACTCGAGCTGGTTGGCGAGAACGGTCACATCACCGGGGTGCGCATGATTAAGAATCGCCTCGGCGAACCTGATGCCTCCGGCCGACGTAGCCCCGTGCCGATCGAAGGCTCCGAATTCATCATCCCTGCCGACACGGTGATCCCGGCGGTTTCGCAGGCGGCCGACCTCGACTTCCTTCCCGTGCAGAGCAGCTTCGAAGTTGCTCGCGGTCGCGTGAAGGTCGACCCAGCAACCTACGCCACCAACATCCGTGGCGTGTGGGCGTGTGGCGACTTTGTCACAGGGCCTGCGACGATGATCGAGGCTGCCGGTCACGCAAAGAAGTGTGCGTATGCGATTGATCGCTATCTTGCGGGCCAGGCAACGGTGACGGTCGATGCGAATGTGCGCGTCACGAGTTCGTGGCGCCACGACATGCCAGAGTTCTACGACACCATCCCGCGCCAGCACATCCCCGTGCTCCCGCTTTCAGCGCGTCTCCCCTCTGCCGACCCAACGGTGAACTTCACCACCCAGGTGGAGCTTGGCTACGGAGCCCAGCAGGCGGTCGCCGAGAGCACCCGCTGCCTCATGTGCAACTACAACATCTGGTTCGATCCGATGCGCTGCGTCTTGTGCGGCGCCTGCGCCGAAGTCTGCCCCGAGGGGGTCATCCATATGGTGGATATCAACCAGCTAAAGGCCGAGGGGCAACTCCCCGTGCTCAGCGAGGCGTATGGCTGGGAGAACGGCGCGGCCATGATCCTCGACGAGGAGCGCTGCATCCGCTGCGCCCTCTGCGTCAAGCGCTGTCCGTTCGACGCTATTACGATGGAGAAGTTCGAGATGCAGGAGATCAGCTCGGACGGTCGCCTCTATAAGGAGTCATACCGAGATGGGCAGCTCGCAGGGGTTGCCGGCACAGGGGGAGGAGCGCAATGAGCCTTCTAGCGCGGGTCGATCAGGCAGTTCGACGGTCGTCCGCCTGGCGCTCCATTTTTCGCAACGCCTACCCGAGTGACGAGCGGAGCCGCGCCTATGCGGTGATGAACAACGTCTTCCTCCACCTTCACCCAGTGCGCGTACGCCAGCACGCTGTGAAGTTTGCCTACACCTTCTGTCTTGGCGGGCTCTCCTTCTTCCTCTTCCTCGTCCTTACCGTGACTGGCGTCTACCTGATGTTCTTCTACGCCCCCTCTGCAACGCAGGCGTATAGCGACATCATTCGCATCCAGACGCTTGTCCCTTTCGGGCAGATCACGCGCAACATCCATCGCTGGGGCGCGCACCTCATGGTGTTCTTCGTCTTCCTTCACATGATGCGCGTCTTCTATCACGGCGCATATAAGCCGCCACGCGAATTCAACTGGGTCGTCGGCGTCCTCCTCCTTTTCTTGACGATGATGCTCAGCTTCACCGGCTACCTGCTCCCATGGGACCAGATCGCCTACTGGGCCATCACGATCGGCTCGAACATGGCCGGCTATGCGCCGCTCTTCAATACGCCATCAAAGCTCCTCCTCCTTGGCGGTCTCGAGGTGGGACAGAACACGCTACTTCGCTTCTATGTGCTCCATGTAATGGTGTTGCCGCTCCTCGCGGCCGTCTTCCTCGCGGTCCACTTCTGGCGGATCCGCAAGGACGGCGGAATCAGCGGACCGCTGTGATCTGCCATGAGTGACGAGCAGCGCCCCGCAAGCTCGCTGCCAGTCGATCCGTCGCGCCAGACGGAGATTGACAAGCAGCGCGTGCCGATGGCGGCGCGCCCCTACCGCCTCTTGGCGCTCGTAAAGCAAGACGCCGTCGTGCGCGTGCAAAAAGAGCCAGACGACACGGTGATGACCTGGCCGCACCTCCTGACGATTGAATTCTTGGCTGCGGTCGCCATGAGCATCTTCTTGCTCCTGCTCGGACTCTTCATCAATGCACCGCTCGAAGAACTTGCGAACCCAAACATCACCCCCGCAGTTGCGAAGGCGCCGTGGTATTTCCTCGGGCTCCAAGAGCTCCTCGCCTATTTCCACCCGACCGTTGCCGGTGCGCTCACGCCGATCGGCGTGCTTGTTGGCTCTGCGCTCATCCCGTATCTTGACCGTCGTAACATTCACAGCACCCGTCCGTCGGATCGGAAGCTTGAGGTGATGCTCTTCTCGATTCTGTGGGCGCTCGGACTCGCGGTCACCTTCATCGGAATCTTTTTCCGCGGACCGGGCTATTCGTTCATCCTCCCCTGGTCAACGGGATTCTTCTTCAGCCTATGAGCCACTATCAAGTTGAGCCAGCCGACAAGCCCCAGGCGCTGACGAGCGAGACCATCAAGGCGTTGCGCCATGAAGAGGTGCAGGGCATCTCGCGCCGTCGACTCTTGCGAACCACGATTGGCGCCGGTTTCGGTCTCTGGCTCCTCGAGGTCACTGCGGGCACACTCGGTTTCCTCTGGCCAAACCTCGAAGGGGGCTTTGGTGGCAAGGTGCGCATCGGCACATTGCAGTCGTTGATTAACGGCAATGTCGGACTTCCAATCGACCAAGGCTACCCTGCATACGTACAAGACGCCCGCGCCTTCATTATGCTCGTAGATCCGAGCCGAAAAGAGTTCATCGCCGGCGAAGACCCAACAGGCGAAGGGAGTGCGCTCAACGTTCGTGCGCTCTATCAACGTTGCCCGCATCTTGGATGCAAGCCAAACCCCTGCATCAAAACCTACTGGCTTGAGTGCGCCTGCCATGGCAGTCGCTACGACCGACTCGGCACCAAAGCAGACGGACTCGGCCCGGCGCCGCGTGGCATGGACCGTTTCTCCCTGAGCGTTGACGCCGACGGCGTGCTCACCCTCGACACAGGGAAGATCAATCTTGGCGGTATGCCCATAGCGCTGGGGCAGCCAGGGATTGAGGCGCCGCGCGCCGCAACGGGGTGCATCTAATGAGCGACGAGCAGAAGCAGCTTCCCGTTCCAGTAGAAAAGGCGAGCACGCCAGTGCCGCGCCTTTCGAGCCCCGCACCGATTCATACGCACGGGCTCGACGCTGAACGCGCGGCAAAGATCGTCAAGCAGAGCGGCTCTTCGCGCGCGGCCGCGCTGCTCGGCATCGCCATCGTCACACTCTTTGTCATTGTGTATACCTTCTACGACCAAGGGCTCCCGGGCGTCACAGGCTCTGCACGCCTCGATGTCGCAAAAGAGGAGCAGTACCTCGAAACGGTGACACGCGGCTACAATCTATTCCAGTCAAACTGCGCGCGATGTCATGGTGCTCAGGGACAAGGTGGCATCGGGCCAGTGCTGAACGATCAAGGGAAGTTGCTATCGCACCTGACTCCCGCATATCTAAAAAACGTGTTGACCGTCGGCGGCCGGTATGTGTGCGGCAATGCAAATTCGCTCATGGGCGTCTGGGCCGACACCAATGGTGGTCCGCTGAATTATCGCGAAATCGAAGAGCTGATCGCCTGGATTCGTGCGACGAACGCCGATACGATCACCGTGACCGATCCTGCAACGGGAGAGAGGGTGCAGGTAACAGGCTGGCGTGACACAGCATATGTTCCAGCAGCCGACGCCACCCCAGTTCCTGCATGCTGGAGTGACGCATTTGCTGCATCGCCAACGCCAGCACCGACGGGCGGACCCTCCGTTGCACCTGGCAAGACCTATGACATCGTTGCGCAGGGCGTGCAGTTCACCACGATGAGCCTCACGGTGACCGCTGGTGTACCGTTTTCGATTGCGTTTGACAACCAAGATGCGGGCATCCCACATAACGTCGCGATCCACATGGGGACCGCTACCGGCGCAGAGGTGTTCAAAGGGGCGATCTTCCCAGGGATCGCGCAGCAGACCTACGCGATCCCTGCGCTTG
>JBJSXZ010000088.1:0-1620 GCA_046086645.1 Candidatus Limnocylindrus sp. | reverse complement strand
CAGTGGGAGATCCGCCGCCTCTTCCAACTTATCCGTCACGAGGTGTTCGCGGTGAGTCCATTCTTGGGCAGCTTCCTCGCGCCAAAATGCGTACCGCTCGGCTACTGCGACGAGGCAGGGAACAAAGACGGCCACTGCCCGATTCGCCCACACAAGGACGAGGTACTCGGCGCCTGGGCTGAGCGTGCCGCCGCGGCAAAGGCAGCTGGGCGCACGCTGCCAATCGCCGAGTAGTAATCGAGCGCCAACGTTGATCGCCGCCCGCGGGGTACACTAACCCAACGGACGTGCATTAGCTGTCCGCTGGGAAAGATGAGGAATATGCCAAGCCGATCTGCCGCTCCAAGTTCGCCAAGCATCATTGCCGTCACGCTTGGACTCCTGATTCCTGGTCTCGGGCACCTATGGATGCGCCGCTGGCGCGCAGGGCTCCTCTTTATGGGCCCAATCGTCGTGATTGCCGGGCTCGCCGCAGTGAACTACGCGCAGGGCGGGGTCTTCCGATTTCTCGCCTTTGCCGTAACGCCAGGGGTTCTCGGAGCTCTTGCGATCAGCAATGTGTTGCTCGCCATCTGGCGCCTCGTGGCCCTTGTGGAGCTCCTTCGAGCCAAGAGGCCAGGTGCACTCTCGCTTGCCACGATCTCACTTGCAGCGGTCTTCCTGATCGGCGCCCCACATATCGTGCTTGGAAATACGATTGCTACTTTCGATGAGCTGATCAAGCAAACGTTTGCCAACTCTCCCACCCCAAGCCCAAGCGAGAGCGCTGGCGGCACGGCATCGCCGGAAACCTCAGCGCAGCCAAGCGAATCTGCGAGCAGTGACCCGAGCAGCACACCAACGGGCGGGAATGCCGGTACTGGTAGGGGCACGCTTCCAGAACTCGGCGCAGCTACGCCATGGACCATGCCTTCGACGTCGACACCGTGGGGATCTACAGAGAGCGAAGACCCAGCCAAGTTCGATCTCCTCCTTATCGGTTCAGACGGCAGCCCAACGCGTCCAGGGCGGCGCACCGACGTCATGATGCTTGTCGAGATAGATGTCGCAACGGGCAAGGTATTGATGGTCAGCATCCCCCGCAACCTCACTCACGTCCCGCTACCGCCTGGCGATGCACGCGATGCGAAGCCGTGCAAGTGCGTGCGCGGCATGCTCAATGGCCTCTACTCCACTGCGATGAGCGCACCTGACAGGTGGCCGGGACAGGGTCCCATTCGCGGTATCGGCGCGGTCCGTGGTGCCATTGAAGAGCTTACCGACCGACCAATTGATGCCGTGCTCGTTGCCGATCTCTTCGGCGTAGTGAAGGTGATCGATGCGCTTGGTGGGATCGACATTTACGTACCAGAAACGATCGTAGACAAGCACTACCCGGCGCCAGAGGGTGGCCACATTCGCGTTACGTTTTCGAAGGGCAACCAACACTACAACGGCCATATGGCCCTTGCGTATGCGCGCACTCGCCACAGCGACTCTGACTATGGGCGCATGCGTCGCCAGTTTGCCGTGCTGCTAGCGGTTCGCGAAACAATTACAGTTGACACCATTCTCAATGCAGCGGACTTGGTTCGCGCCGCGAGGGGCTTTGCATGGACCGATATCTCACAGGCAGCGCTG
>JBJSXZ010000087.1:0-9956 GCA_046086645.1 Candidatus Limnocylindrus sp. | reverse complement strand
CGTCAAGGTGTCTGCGAAGGTCGTGGAAGGCAATCGCGAGCGAATCCAGGTCTTTGAGGGTACCGTCATGCGCCTGCGTGGCGGCGGTCTTGGACTAACAATCACCGTTCGTCGAATTGCGTCCGGCGTGGGCGTTGAGCGAACCTTCAAGGTGCACAGCCCACGCATTGAGAAGATCGAAGTCATGCGACACGGTGTCTCGCACCGAGCGCAGCTCTACTTCCTCCGCGACCGCGTCGGAAAGCGCTCGTCGCTGCGCGAGAAACTTGGCGTCCCAGGCGAGGCGAGTGTTGCAGAAGTTGCCGCCGAAGAGGCGTTAACTCCACCAGTACCGGCACCCGTTGAGGCTAACGTCCTCGAAGCCTCGGAGCAGGATCCAGCGTGATCACTGCGCGGCCGAATCGCGGCCGCACAGTTCCAACACGTGATGCGGAAGAGCGGTACGGGCATCCAGAGCGATCCGTCGTTGGCGTTGACGAGGTTGGACTTGCCCCACTTGCCGGCCCCGTTGTCGCATGCGCGATCCTCATGCCGTCAGGGGCGATGATCCCTGGGGTTCGCGACTCGAAGCAGCTCTCACCAGCTCGCCGCCAGGTCCTGAACTCGGCGATCCGTGCCAACGCCATCGCAGTTGGGATCGGTGCCGCGTCAGTGCGTGAGGTTGAGCGACTGAATCCACGTGCAGCATCACATCTTGCAATGCAGCGTGCCGTCGCTCAGCTTCGCAGGCGCGGAGCTCAGCCTGACATCTGCCTTGTTGATGGTGGCCCTGCTCGTGAGCTAGCGGCACTAATCGGCAATCACGAAACGATCGTTAAGGGTGATACAAGTGTCTATGCCATTGCGTGCGCTTCAATTGTCGCAAAGGTGCTCCGCGACCAACTTATGGTGCGCCTTGCATCACGATATCCAGCTTATGGCTGGTCCTCGAACGTTGGCTACCCATCGCCGGCTCACCTCCGCGCCCTTGAGACAGTGGGGCTCACCGCCCACCATCGACGAACCTATGCGCCGGTTGCTGCCGTGTTGAACCGTGGAGGGCGCGAGTAATCCGCCATACGTGAGCGATGCGCAGCACGCCTTAAGGTGCAGCGGTGATGCAACCCCATGAAGAGCGGCATAAGTGCGGTGTCCGTGCAGAGCAGATCGCAGCAGCAGCACTCTCCGCAGCGGGCTGGTGCATCCTCGCTCGGAACCACCGCATCGCCGGACTCGAGGTCGACATCCTCGCCCGCGATCCCCGCGGGCAGCTCGTCGCCGTTGAAGTGCGTCGCCGAGCCGAACTCGGGGCGGCAGGACCCTTTGCGCTCCTCGGTGCGCGTAAGGTGGCGGCCCTCCGTCGCCAGCGCGAAGCGCTGCCCGAAATTACGCGGATCGACCTCCTGTTCGTGCTAGGCGAGCCAGGCTGCGAGCGGCTTCGCCTCGTGCGGGGGATCGCCTGAATCCCTCTCTGGTGCGTGCTACCATCTCCCCGCACTCGAAAGAGGCCTGCACTGGCAGGTGCAGAAATACGCACGCGGAATAAGACGCGTCACAACGGTGGCCCTTCGGGGTCGTGACAGCGCCCCGCGGTGGAATAACCGTGAAGGAGAACTATGGCGACGGTTACGATGCGCGACCTTCTTGAGGTCGGAGCACACTTTGGTCATCAGACACGACGCTGGAATCCAAAGATGGCGCCCTACATTTATGCCCAGCGCAACGGCATCCACATCCTTGACCTCGCGAAGAGTGCGAAGCACCTCCAGATGGCCCTTGACGCGGTTCGAGAGTGCGCCGCGAATGGCGAGTCGATCCTCTTCGTTGGAACGAAGAAGCAGGCACAGGGTCCAGTGGAGGAAGAGGCAACGCGCGCAGGTCAGCCATATGTGACGAAGCGCTGGCTCGGCGGCATGCTTACAAACTTCACGACGATTCGCAAGCGTCTGACTCTCATGGAGCAGATTGAGGCACGTGAGCAAGCTGGCGAATTCGCACTCATGTCGAAGAAAGAAGCTGCCCGACTCGGCGATAAGCTCGAGAAGCTCCGTGGGACCTTGAACGGCATGCGCCGCCTTCGAAAGGCCCCGGGGATGGTGTTCATCATCGATCCGAGCCGCGAGACGCTCGCTGCGCTCGAGGCGAACAAACTCGGTATCCCCGTTGTTGGGACGGCAGATACCAATGTGAACCCCGATCAATTGCAGTACCCGATCCCCGTCAACGATGACGCAATCAAGTGCATTCGCTTGATTTGCGCATCGGTGGCAGATGCGGTGATTGAGGGCGCAGCGATTCGAGCGGCGCGCCTCCCAGAGCTCGAAGCGCAAGAGGCCGCAGCAGCCGCAGATGGCGCTGAGCCCGTACCGGGTGCAAGCGAGGCGCAAGACGACCTCGTTGCAGCGCTGAGTGCGGCTGGAACCTTCAGTTTCTCTCCAGACGAAGAGCCTGATACCGCGACCGTGACTGGCGACGAGACGAAAGCGTAGGCGAGCGATGGCGATTACGGCTGAAGCTGTTAAGGACCTGCGCGAGCGAACCGGTGCAGGAATGATGGACTGCAAGCGTGCCTTACAGGAGGCAGATGGCGATGTGGAAAAGGCAGTGTTGGCACTTCGCGAGGCGGGTCTTGCTGCCGCTGCAAAGAAGGCTGGCCGGGAAGCACGAGAGGGTCTCGTCTCGTCGTACATCCACACAGGTGGGCGCGTCGGCGTACTGCTTGAGGTGAACTGCGAAACAGACTTTGTCGCTCGCAACGAGCAGTTCCAGAAACTCGTGCGCGACATCGCAATGCAGATCGCTGGTCTCGCTCCGCTCTACGTGAGCCGCGAACATGTGCCCCCCGAAGCAATCGAGGCAAAGCGTGCTGCGCTTGAGCTCGACGAGACACTTGCGAGTAAGCCTGAGACGGTCCGAGCGCAGATTGTCGACGGACAGATTCGTAAATGGCTCGCAGAGATCTGCCTGCTCGAGCAGCCGTTTCGCGATGGCGACCAGACAGTAGAGCAACTGATCACGAATGCCATCGCGACGATCGGCGAGAACATCCGCGTGCGACGCTTTGTACGATACGCCCTCGGCGAGGAGATCTAGTTCGGTAGGTAGGGGAGGCGGCCATGACAAGCCCGACGCGCTATCGACGGATCCTTCTAAAGCTCTCTGGCGAGGCGCTGCTTGGCGACCTCGAGTACGGAGTTGACCCGAAAGTCGTTGCATTCGTTGCCGAACAGGTCCGCAGCGTGCGCGATCTCGGTGTCGACGTTGGCATCGTAGTCGGTGGCGGAAATATCTTTCGCGGTATGACCGCAGCAGCTGCCACGGGCATGGACCGTGCAACTGCTGACTACATCGGAATGCTTGCCACGGCAATGAACGGTCTCGCTCTGCAAGATGGACTTGAGCGCGGAGGTGTGCCGACGCGCGTCATGACAGCCATTGATATGAATGAGATTGCAGAGCCCTTCATTCGTCGCCGTGCAGTTCGGCATATAGAGAAGGGTCGAGTGGTGATCTTCGTCTGCGGAACAGGCAACCCGTACTTCACGACCGACACGGCAGCAGCGCTCCGAGCAGTTGAGATCGGCGCCGAGATTGTCTTGAAGGCAACGAAAGTTGATGGCGTGTATGACAAAGATCCTGCCCAGCATACAGACGCTAAACGGTACTCAAGCATCACGTACTCGAAGGTGCTTGTCGATGGCCTCAAGGTCCTTGATGCCGCAGCCGTATCCCTGTGCATGGAGAACGATCTCCCGATCGTGGTCTTTGATCTTGATGCCCACGAAAACATTGTGAAGGCCATTCGCGGAGAGGATGTTGGCACGCTAATTAATCGTGGAGGTGAGCGATGAGCGATCGAGCTGCAGAGCGAATGACGAAAGCGGTCGAGGCATTTGCCCGAGACCTGAGCGGGTTCCGCACCGGTCGCGCGAGCGCCGCTCTGGTGGAGCGGGTGACCGTCGAAGCCTACGGTGCCGCAACGCCCTTGAACCAGATGGCAGGAATCAGCGTCCCCGAGAACACATTGCTCGTTATCCAGCCATGGGACCCAAGCATGATCCCCGCAATCGAGAAAGCACTGAATAACGCCCAGCTCGGAATGGCGCCAGCGGTCGATGGGGGGGTCATTCGCCTCCGCGTTCCCGCTATGACCGAGGAGCGGCGTAAGGAGTTGGTCAAGCAGATGGGGAAGCGTGCAGAAGAGGCACGCGTTGAGATCCGGAGCATTCGGCGCGATGAGCAAGATGCTGTTAAAAAGGCCGAGAAAGCTCATGAGGTTGGCGAAGATGACGCGCGGCGTCAGATGGATGCAATCCAGAAGCAGACCGACGCGAAAGTTGCCGAGATTGATAGGTTGGCCACATCCAAGGAGCGTGAGGTTCTCGAAGGGTGAGCGATCCTGGAGTAGCGCGACCAGTTGACTCCCCGCCACTCGTGCACTCGGAGATACACCAACCCGAAGCGATCAAGCACGTTGCAATTATCATGGACGGGAATCGCCGCTGGGCTCGTGATCGAGGCCTTGACGAGATTGAGGGACACGTAGCTGGAACAGAAGCGCTGCGTGCCGTTGTGCGGAGAGCGGCGGAGTGCAGCATCCAGCACCTCACGGTGTACGCCTTTAGCCGAGAGAACTGGGCACGAAGCGATAGCGAGGTTACGGCGCTGTTCGCGCTCTTGGTGGCGACGATTGAGCGAGAGACCGATCAGCTGATCGCCAACAATGTCAGGGTTACTTTTCTCGGTCGTATCGATGAACTTCCAGGCGACACCGCGTCACGTATCACTGCAGCCTGTGAGAAGACAGCTGCTGGTAACGGCCTTCAACTCCACGTTGCGTTTAACTACGCGAGTCGTACGGAAATCGTGGATGCAGTTCGAGCACTCATACGTTCTGGAGCAACGGCCGAAAAGGTTGATGAGGGTTCGGTAAGTGGGGCATTGTACACGGCTGGAATACCCGATCCTGATCTGCTGATTCGCACGGGCGGTGAAGAGCGGCTCTCGAACTTTCTCCTCTGGCAGTGTGCATATGCAGAAATTTTCACCTGGCCTGGACTCTGGCCAGACTTCGATACCGCTGCCTTTGACGCTGCCCTTGCCGCGTATGCGCTCCGCCTGCGAAGGCTCGGCCGATGAGTAGCACGCTCTCGCAACGCGCAGTCGGCTCGGTGCTCGTCATTCCTGTCGGCCTCGCCCTGTTGCTCTGGCCACTTGGGACGTTAGGGGTAACGGTGCTGCTGATCACTCTTGCTGCGCGAGAGGCTGGGTGGCTTTTCACGAAAATTCTGGGTGGTGCATCTGGCACGTGGGCCGCGCTGCTTCTCCTCGCGCCACTTGCTGGCGCACAGCTATCTGCTGAGGGCGCTGCAATAGCAGGCCTGGCGGCTCTGCTGCTTTTCCTTGTAGGCGAACTTGCACAATCGGTGCGGGCGCCCAGTCCATCGCTTCCCAGAAGGGCAGCAACCCTCGTTGGAACGCTCGCCGTTGCGGTTTGGTTGAGTCCGCTCCTGCTCTTCCCAGTGCTCGGTAGCGTCGAGCCTCACGGCCCAGTTGCCCCATGGCTGACGTGGATGCTCGTCGTTGTGTGGAGTGCGGATACTGCGGCGCTCGTGACAGGAATCCTCATCGGGCGCAGGAAACTAGCGCCGCGCCTCTCACCGAAGAAGAGTGTCGAAGGCCTCGTCGGTGGTGTTGCCATTGCCACGATCTTTGGAATATTCACCGCCACGTATTTACTCAACATCGCACCACTCGCTGCAGGCATTGCATCATGTGCAGTTGCATGTGCAGCAGAGGGGGGAGATCTTCTCGAATCGCTCTTCAAGCGGGCAGCCGGCAAAAAGAGCTCATCGACGCTTATCCCTGGACACGGCGGCATCCTCGACCGAATCGATAGCCTTGTTATTGCCGCACCCGTAGTGCTGCTCATCTACCTCTTGGCAACACCGTAAATGGGCATGCGCATCGCAATCATTGGTGCAACTGGTTCGATCGGAACCCAGGCGTTGGATGTGGTCTCAGAGTATCCAGAACGCTTCACCGTTGTCGCGCTCGCAGCGGGCTCGGAGAGTGAACGGTTCTCAACACTCCGGTCAGCACACCCACACGCACACGCGATCACTGGTGGGTCGAGACAAGATCTCGTAGCCCTTGTAGAAGCGTCGGCGCCAGATCTTGTGCTGGTAGCATCGGCTGGACTTGTCGCGCTCCCTGCAACCCTCGCTGCGCTTAGAGGTGGCGCTGCGGTCGCAATCGCCAACAAGGAGACGATCGTTGCCGGAGGGGAGCTCGTGATTGCCGCTGCGCGAGAGGCAGCAGCCCGTGCTGGCACCTCGGTACTTGAACGCTTGCGGCCGGTGGACTCGGAGCACTCTGCACTGTGGCAGTGTCTTGCTGGCGAAGATCCAGCAAGCGTTGCAGCGCTCTGGCTAACGGCGAGTGGCGGGCCATTTCGTGAGCGCGGAGCGACAGAGATTGCGATGGCCACGGTCGAGGAGGCGCTTGCGCATCCCACCTGGTCCATGGGGGCAAAGATCACGATTGACTCGGCGTCACTCGTGAATAAGGGACTTGAGGTGATTGAGGCGCACCGCCTCTTCGACGTCCCGATTGCGCAGATCCATATCGCGATCCATCCACAAAGCGTCGTGCACGGGCTCGTTGAGTTTTCCGGTGGCTCAACCAAGGCGCAACTGGGCGTGCCGGATATGCGCAGCCCCATTGCATACGCGATGGGCTACCCTGAACGCATGGCGACTCGTGTGCGCTCCGTGAACTTGTTCGAGCGCGGAACACTCTCATTCGCTGCGCCAGACCTCATACGCTTTCCGGGCCTCCAACTTGCACTCGAGGCAGGCATGCGCGGGCAGGCTGCCACGGGAACACTCATCGCGGCAGATGACGTTGCCGTGACAAGGTTTCTCGCTGGCGACATGCTTTTTGGCGGTATTCCCGCTTTAATCGAGGCGGCTCTGACGCGGTTCGTTCATGCTACCTCGCCACGAGATGTGGCAGACGTACTCGCGCTTGATGAAGAAGTTCGAACCTTTGCCCGCAGCTGGCGCCCTTCGGCTGCACTCACACGTGGCTCTCATGCATGATCTGATCGGGCTCTTACTCGGCGTTCTGGGCCCAATCCTTGCATTTGTGTTCATGCTAACCCCACTCATTGTTGTTCACGAGTTGGGCCATCTTATTGCTGCCCGGAAGTTTGGCGTGAATGCACCGGAGTTTGGAATTGGATTCCCGCCGCGTATCGCAACCTTCTTTAAGGATGCTAAGACGGAGCTGACAATCAACGCGATCCCGATCGGTGGGTTTGTTCGTTTAGCCGGTGCAGAGGAGGGTGATCGTCGACCAGGCGGTTGGAATCACGCATCCCTTCGCGCAAAGATTGCTATCATGGTGGCAGGCGTTGCGATGAATTTTTTTGCAGCGATCATCATCCTGACGATAGTCTTTGGACCCATGAGCGAACGCGCAGAGGTGTATCTCGCCGAGGTGCAGGCAGACTCTCCTGCTGCAACTGCGGGGATGGTTCCGGGCGATCGTCTCACCGCAATCAACGATGTTGTTCTCGAGATGCAAGGCGCTCCGTTGTCTAATCTACGCAATCTTGCAGGAGAAGAGGTCAGCGTCACCCTCCTTCATGCGGACGGGCGAGCCGAAACGGTGACCGTATATCTCCGCACCCTTGATGAGGCAAAAGATCGCGGCGTACTTGGTGTGACTATCGAGAAGGTGATCGCTGCTGGTCCACTCAACCGTGGACTGCCTGACGCGGTACGGATGGCGGTGTGGGAGTCGGCATCAGTTGCATCGGGGCTGCTTGACGCACTCTGGAAGCTTGCCTCATCCCCGTTCCAAAACGATGCAGATGCACCAGCACTTTCAGGGCCCATTGGCCTCTCAGTAGTAGTTGCCGAGAACGCTGGCCGTTTGGGCATTGCCGGACTCTTGCACTTCGCTGGAATACTCTCGGTGAACTTGGCAGTCCTGAACATTCTTCCAATACCGCCCCTCGATGGTGGGCGAGTTGCAACCGTCGTTCTGCGCAGGGCACTTGGCGAACGGCGGGGGGTGCGCGCTGAGCGAAACTTGCAGATCGTTGGACTCGCCCTCATGTTGCTACTCTTCTCCTGGATAACACTCGGCGATGTGCTCGGACTCATCGGGAGAAACTAGTGAAGCCCACATTGAATGTTGTTGCTCGACCATCCGCAGAGCGACCCGACCTGCTCAGGCCTCGTCGGCGTGCCACTCCGTCTGTCTCGGTCGGTGGCGTGATGATCGGTGCGGCACATCCTATCGTCGTCCAGTCGATGACCAACACCGATACCGCAGATGTGGCTAGTACGTTTGAACAAGTTGCGCATCTCGCACGTGCTGGGAGCCAGATTGTTCGAGTGACGGTAAACAATGAGCAGGCTGCAGCGGCGGTACCAAGTCTCGTCAAGCGACTCGCTGACGCCGGAATCACAGCGCCGATCGTTGGTGACTTCCATTACAACGGGCATAAGCTGCTTGCCGCCTTCCCGCAAACCGCAGCCGCCCTGGCAAAGTTTCGAATCAATCCAGGGAACGTAGGCACCAAACACCGCGATGAGAACTTCCAGACCATCATCAGGATCGCAGTTGAGCACGGCAAGCCTGTACGGATCGGTGTGAATTGGGGCTCGCTCGATCAGGATCTTCTGACCCAGCTCATGGAAGAGAACGCACGGGCTGCGGAGCCCGTTAGCGCGCGCGCGGTAACGATTGAGGCGATCGTCCGCAGTGCCCTGCAGTCTGCAGAGTTAGCCGAAGCGACAGGGATGGCGCACGATGCAATCATCCTCTCTGCAAAGACGTCCAATGTCCGCGACCTGATCGACGTCTACCGCGAACTTGCCGCGCGCTGTGACTACCCCCTCCACCTTGGCCTCACTGAGGCGGGAATGGGCATGAAGGGGATCGTTGCCACCGTCGCAGGGCTCTCAAATGTCTTAAACGATGGGATTGGAGACACGATCCGCGTCTCCCTGACACCGGAACCCGGTGGGGATCGCGCACTGGAAGTCGAGGTTGCTCAGCAGGTGCTCCAATCGCTCGGGCTTCGCGCCTTCTCGCCTCAGGTAACCTCCTGCCCAGGCTGCGGCCGAACGACGAGCACCTTCTTCCAAGCGATGGCAAAGGAGATCCAGGCCTACCTTAAGGATCGCATGCTTGAGTGGCGTGGACGGTATATCGGGGTTGAAGAGCTTGAAGTCGCGGTCATGGGCTGCGTGGTTAACGGGCCAGGCGAGTCCAAACATGCAAACCTTGGAATCAGCCTCCCCGGAACATTCGAGGAGCCGGTCGCTCCTGTCTTTGTGGATGGGACGCTCCGCACGACGTTGCGAGGTGACCACATCGTGGCTGAGTTCACCCAGATCCTTGAAGAATATGTGGCGCAGCACTACCCCGAGGCGACCTAGACCGAGTCCTGGAACCCCCGTGGTATGATCACGTGGATAAAGGCCGCCGAACGAGAGACGTGGGTGACCCCCACGTCTTTTTTATCGGGGTCCAACAGAGCAGGGGAGGTCTGACGTGAGCAAAGAGCTGATCAGCGCCCTCATTCAACTTGGTGCGGAGCGAGGAATCGACCGCGACGCCGTTCTCCGGGCGGCCGAGGAGTCGTATGCGGCGGCGCTCAACCGTAAACACACTTCGGGTGATATCCATGTTCAGTTGAACTCAGACTCGGGCGAGATGCGGGTCTTCCGCGGCCGCCGCGTTGTCGAGGAGGTGGTGAATGCTGGCGCAGAGTGGGACCTGGCCGAGGCCCAGGCTATTGACCCGAGCGCCGTCGTTGGCAGCCTTGTCGAAACGGAGCAGTTGAGCCCTGAGGTGGGGCGCATTGTCGCCGCGCAAGCGCGCCAGGTGCTCCAGGCACGCCTCGTCCAGATTCAGCGCGACACGATCATGAACTCGTTTATGGAGCGAGCTGGCGA
>JBJSXZ010000086.1:0-1797 GCA_046086645.1 Candidatus Limnocylindrus sp. | reverse complement strand
CGAGGCACCAGCGCCGCGACCGAATCAACGACGACGATATCGACACCGCCAGAACGAATGAGCGTCTCGGCAATTTCGAGTGCCTGCTCGCCGGTGTCGGGCTGCGAAACAAGGAGATCATCGACATTCACGCCCGTCTGCGCGGCATAGGACGAGTCGAGCGCATGCTCAACGTCGATGAAGGCTGCAACTCCGCCACGGCGCTGTGCCTCAGCAATCACATGCTGGCAGATAGTTGTCTTGCCAGAGGACTCAGGTCCATAGATCTCGCTGATTCGTCCGCGCGGTAGACCTCCAACGCCAAGTGCAAGGTCAAGTGAAATTGCACCGGTTGGGATGGAGTCAACCTCGAGTCGCTCGCGCGAGCCGAGCTTCATGATCGCCCCGCGACCAAACTGTTTTTCGATCGCGACGATCGCAGCATCAACTGCTCGGCTGCGCTCGCTCGACACCTTCGCTTCGGCTTTCGGGCTCACGGCCGCTTCGCCTGCAACCTTCTTCGTTTCGCTCTTCTCGGCCATTTGCTACCTACCCTTCCGTGTCTTCCGCCCCCTCAACGGTGCGCAAGGCGACTCTGCCCTTCGCGGCGTACCGCGGACGCATCGCCCCTCGCGCGGGCACCTCGCCTGGCTCGTCGCCAAGTCCTAGGCGGGGGCTCCCCGGACCCCCTGCCATGGCGCGTAGCCGTGGCAGCTCGGCTGCGAGTGTACCCGAGCGAATGACGCTGCGGATCACCCCCATGAAGGCGGCTAGATGGCGCAGGTTATGGATCGTGAGGAGGCGGTAGGCAAGCAGCTCCTCCGCGCGGAAGAGGTGGGCGAGGTAGGCACGACTGAAGCGGAAACAGGTTCGGCAATCACACGCCGTATCGATCGGTACATCCTCGTCGAGATGGCGAGCATTGCGAAGGTTCAGCCTTCCGCCAGCCACCCAGGCCTGACCATTGCGGGCGACGCGCGCGGGGAGGACGGAGTCAAACAAGTCCACACCACGCACCACCGCCTCAAGGATGTCAATCGGTGAGCCGAGACCCATCAGGTAGCGGACGCGCCAGTCGCCGGTGAGGGCTCCTATCGTTGCCTCAATAGCGAGATTGCGTTGTTCGGGCGTCTCATCTCCCGCAAGGCCACCAAGGTTGATCCCGTCGAATGGGAGCGCCCGGATGACGTCTGCCGACTGTGCGCGGAGCTCCGCGTCAACGCCGCCTTGTGCGATGCCGAAGAGTGCCTGATCTGGCCGAGTATGCGCACGCAATGAGCGGACAGCCCAGCGGTGCGTGCGCTCCATCGCTCGCTCTACCTCACGCCGACTGCTTGCATCGGGCATGACGGGCTGGTCGAAGGCAACGGCAACATCGGCCCCTAGCGCCTGTTGGATCTCAATTGAACGCTCGGGGGTGAAGAGATGCTCGCTTCCGTCGAGATGGCTGTGAAAACGCGCCCCCTCTTCGCGTATCCGCATCAGCGGGCCAAGCGAGACCACCTGGAAACCACCAGAGTCGGTGAGGATAGGGCGATCCCAGCCCATAAAGCGATGCAGCCCACCGAAACGTTCGATGCGCTCGTGACCTGGGCGCAGATAGAGGTGGTAGGTATTCGCGAGGATGATCTGTGCGCCAAGTTCGCGCAGATCGTCGGGGTCGAGCGACTTAACGGTGGCATTCGTGCCGACGGGCATGAACTCTGGCGTTTCGATCGTGCCGTGGGGCAGCTGCAGTGCCCCTGCGCGAGCCTCTGAGGTGGTGTCGCAAGCGACGACCGTGAATCGTGCAGGCGTGCCATTTCGCGGCGGCAGCGT
>JBJSXZ010000085.1:0-5141 GCA_046086645.1 Candidatus Limnocylindrus sp. | reverse complement strand
TGAGTCTGCTGCCATCCAAGCGCCGCAGCGGCAACCACAACTGTCCCCTCCGCGCCGTAGCATCCCTGATGCCGCGCCGGTAGACGGAGCATGCTCAGCGTACCCACCAAGCGGCACCCAACCCTAGGATGCTTTCGCTCGTGTCGCTGACCAAGTCCAAGCAACGGGTGGCCGACCACGGCGAGGTCTTCACGCCGGCGTGGATGGTGGATGCCATGCTCGACTTGGTGAAGGGCGAAACGGAGCGCATTGACTCGCGGTTCCTCGAACCTGCGTGCGGCAACGGCAATTTTCTCGTGGCAGTGCTCCGGCGCAAGCTGGCCGCGGCCGAGTTGAAGTATGCGGCGTCTGAGTTTGAGCATCGGCAGTATGCACTGCTGGCTGTGATGTGTGTCTACGGCATTGAACTTCTCGATGACAACGTCGCCGAGTGCCGGGCGAGCCTCTTGGGCATGTTCGCATCGCACTTAAAGCTGAAGCCTGAAGATGACTTGTACCGGGCAGCGCAAGTCGTCTTGGCCTTGAACGTGGTTCATGGCGACGCTCTGAAGATGCGCACGCACGATGACCATGCGATCACATTTGCCGAGTGGGGGTACCTTGGCAAGGGCAAGTTCCAACGCAGAGACTTTTGCCTCGCCGCCCTAACCGAGTCCGCGGCATGTAGTGCCAAGGGTTCGCTTTATGCGAATGCTGGCGAGCGAGGCATCTTCATGCCGTCCGAAACCTATATGCCGATGACCGTGCCTGAGCTGGCAGCATCGGCGTCTCGAACATGACTACGCAGGCTAGCTTTGCGCTGCGTGTCCGTAACCCAGATGTGCTGGCATGCATTGCAAGTTTGTCTAGCGATGAGGTGTTCACACCACCCGAGCTCGCTATCCGTATGCTAGACACGCTGGCTGAGGCTTGGGCTGCCAGTCACGGTGGGGCAAGTATCTGGGCGAACAAGAATCTGAGATTTCTGGACCCGTGCGCGAAGTCGGGCGTGTTTTTGCGTGAAATCACCGCAAGACTCACCACTGGACTCGCGGAGCAGATCCCTAATCTCGATCAGCGCGTCGACCACATATTGACTAAGCAGGTTTTTGGAATTGGCATCACACAGATCACGAGCCTTCTCGCGAGACGCAGCGTCTACTGCTCTAAGCTGGCATCGGGCAGGCACTCGATTGCGCGCTCGTTCGCCAACAACAATGGCAATATCTGGTTCGAGCGCATCGACCATACTTGGCAAGGCGAAAGATGCCGGCATTGCGGCGCCGGTAGATCGGTGTTTGAGCGATCGCCAGGTCTGGAGACGCACGCCTATGCGTTCATCCATTCCGAAGACGTAAGTGCTTTAATCAGTTCCATGTTTGGAGAGCAAATGCGTTTTGACGTAATTGTTGGTAATCCGCCCTATCAGCTGGCTAGTGATGGGGGAACACGAGATATTCCCATCTACAACAAGTTTGTGGAGCAAGCAAAGGCCCTAAGCCCCAGGTACATCAGCATGGTGATCCCGTCTCGCTGGATGGCGACAGGTCTCGGTCTAAACGAGTTTCGTCAAGAGATGCTGGGTGACCGACGAATCAAGGCTCTTGTAGATTATCCTGTCGCGAGTGAAGTTTTCTCTGCCGTTGAGGTGAAGGCCGGCGTTTGTTACTTTTTGTGGGATGCCTCGCACGATGGTGATTGCCTTGTGACTACAATACGTGGCGAGGAAGTCGTGGGCCCAGTGCAGCGAAATCTGGGCGAGTACGATGTGTTCGTGAGGGACGCGCGTGCGGTAACAATCTTGCGTAAGGTGCTGGCTCAAGGCGAACCTTGTGTCAACACCATTCTCGCCCGCGACAAGGAGTTCGGCTGGACTTCCAACTTTGACGGGTTCCATGAGAAGGCGCGCCCTGGTGATGTGCCCATCCATTACATCAAGAAGTCGGTTCGCGGTGTGGGCTATATCGCCCGGCGAGAAGTCGGTAAGAGCGCGCATCTTATCGATACATGGAAAGTACTCGTTCCTGAGGCCGGCTCTGATGGCGGGCAGCGTATCCCAGATGTCGTTCTTGGCAAGCCTTTGATCGCGCCGGCGCCTTCCGTATGCACGCAGTCGTTCCTGTTCTTTTGTGTTCAATCTGAGCCAGAGGCTGAGAGCGTTCAGTCCTATTACGCGACACGGTTCTTTCGTTTCCTTGTTTCCTTGAGGAAGATCACGCAGCACGCGACGCACTCTACCTATGCATGGGTGCCCCTGCAGTCCTGGGACCATGCTTGGACAGACGCCGAATTGTACGCCAAGTACGGGCTTACGACGTCTGAGCAGGCTTTTGTTGAGTCGCAGATCAAGCCTATGGTGATTGGGCAGGCCTCTGATGGGTAAGGCAGTTGACGAGATACTCGCCCAGAGGCCGGTGGCGCGCCCCCGGATCTACGCGTATTCAATAGATGACGCTGCGCATGCTGGCTTGCTCAAGATCGGTCAGACGTCTCGCGACGTAAGGACGCGTGTGGCAGAGCAATTGAGGACTGCTGCCATTAAGAACTTTTGCATCGAATTAGACGAGCCTGCCGAGCGTGCAGATGGGACGATCATCACCGATCGTGAAGTGCGCGCGGCGTTGATGCGCCGCAAGTTTGAAAATCCTGAATTGGAATGGATGCGATGCACGATTTCTGATCTGAAGGCCGTACTTGCCGAACTGCGTAGCGGAAAGCAACTCTCTGGTGGCCGCCACCAGACATTCACGCTGCGTGCTGAGCAGCGCGCTGCTATCGAAAAGACACATGCGTACTTTCACAGCATCTGGAATGAGGACATTCACGCCGTTCCACGGTTCCTCTGGAACGCCAAGATGCGCTTTGGCAAGACTTTTGCTTCTTACCATCTGGCAAGGCGCTTGGGCGCAAGGCGAGTCTTGGTGGCAACATTCAAGCCCGCCGTGGAAGACGCTTGGCAGACTGACCTAGAGTCGCATGTAGACTTTGATGGCTGGCAATATCTGTCGCGCAAGGCTGGGCATGATCCTAGATCTGTTAAGGGGTCTAGGCCGCTGGTCTATTTTGGATCGTTCCAGGATCTTCTCGGCCGAGATGATGCCGGCAACATCAAGCCTAAGAACGAATGGGTACACAAGGTGGAGTGGGATCTCGTCATTTTCGACGAATACCACTTTGGGGCCTGGCGTGACACAGCCAAAGAACTGTTTGAGGGTGAAGAAGATGCCGTGGCAAGCAAGGAAGCCAAGCTGGAGTACGCGCCTGGGCTGGACGACGTGAACGAAGACCTCGCCGAGCTTTGCGAGAAGGAGGCCGCCTTCTTGCCGATCACCACGAAGGCGTACCTCTACCTGTCGGGCACGCCGTTCAAGGCCCTCGCTACCGGCGAGTTCATCGAGGAGCAAATCTTCAACTGGACTTACACCGACGAGCAACGAGCCAAAGAAGACTTCGCGCAGAAGCACCCGGAAGAGCGGAACCCATACGGCGCCCTGCCCCAGATGCGGTTGCTCACCTACCAGATGCCCGACGAGTTGGTTGCCATCGCTAACGCCGGAGAGTTTGACGAGTTTGACCTGAACGCGTTCTTCGAGGCCAAGGGATCTGGGGCCTCGGCGCAGTTCAAGCACGCATCGGATGTACAGAAGTGGCTGGACATCATTCGGGGGTCGTACGCGCCCAAGACGGGTGATTATCTGAAGACGGGCACCCGCCCGCCCTTCCCTTACTCCGACGTGCGGCTGATGCCGCATCTTCAGCATGCCTTCTGGTTCTTGCCTGATGTGGCTGCATGCCATGCGATGGCGAACCTTCTGGCGGCGAGGCACAACGTGTTCTGGCATGATTACGAGGTGGTAGTCGCTGCTGGTGCCAGTGCAGGCATCGGGTTGGATGCGTTGCCCCCGGTCCGCAAGGCGATTGGCGGTGGTTTCGACACGAAGACCATCACTCTGTCTTGCGGGAAGTTGACCACTGGCGTCACCGTGCCGCAGTGGTCGTCGATCCTGATGCTTCGCAACCTGAAGTCGCCCGAGACTTACTTCCAGGCGGCCTTTCGCGTGCAGTCGCCGTGGGCAATCAAGAACCCGCATGGCGACGATCCCAACGCTGAGGAGGTGCTCAAGCCCGTCTGCTTCGTCTTCGATTTCGCACCTACCAGGGCGCTCCGCCAGTTGTCCGAGTACGGGATCGGCCTGTCGCCCAACGAGGCCAATCCCGAGAACGCGGTCAAGGAACTGATCTCGTTCTTGCCCGTGCTGGCGTATGACGGCGCCAACATGACCCAGATCGATGCCGGTGGCATCTTGGACATCGCGATGGCGGGCACCTCTGGCACCCTGCTGGCGCGCAAGTGGGAGAGTGCACTGCTCGTGAACGTTGACAACGATACCTTGCGGCGCGTCTTGGCTAGCCCCGAGGCGATGGCCGCCGTGGAGCGCATTGAGGGGTGGCGGTCACTTGGCGATCATGTCATCGAGACCATCATCAACAAGAGCGATCGGGTGAAGGAGTTGAAGACAAGGGCCAAAGAGAAGGGGTTGTCGGCCAAGGAGAAGCGAGAGCTCACCGCCGAGGAGAAGGAGTACAAGTCCAAGCGCAAGATGGTTCAGGAGAAGCTCATCAAGTTTGCCACGCGCATCCCGGCCTTCATGTACCTGACGGACTTTCGCGAGAATACGTTGCAGGACGTGATTACGAAGCTTGAACCTGATCTTTTCAAGACGGTGACCGGGTTGACGGTGGAGGACTTCCACTTGCTCGTACGTCTCAGGGTGTTCAACACGGAGCAGATGAACCAGGCGGTCTTCGCTTTCCGCCGTTATGAGGACGCTTCCCTGCGTTACACTGGCATCAACAGCCACGAGGGCTTGACGCACTACGGGCTCTACGACACCGTCGTTGCCCGCGAGCAGTAGCCCGGCGGCCGCGCCCCGCGTAGCGGGCGGTGCACCACCTGTAAGGAGTGGGGGCGATCGCCTCGCCAACACAGGGGGCATGGGTGTGGCGGTCCGGCTAGGTCGTGTCGCCGGATGCTGCCCGCCGCGGTGAGCCAGCATGTGTGCGTGTGTAGGGGCCCTGTACGCCCTTGGCCCGGGTGCCTATGCTGCCCCTCGCATGGACGACAGCAGCCAGGCGGGCGCGGGCAAGGATGGCGAGGCGCA
>JBJSXZ010000084.1:0-2989 GCA_046086645.1 Candidatus Limnocylindrus sp. | reverse complement strand
AGCGCCACGTCCTTCACCTTCATGCGCGAGAGGCCGTCGTAGGTCCAGCGCGTCGGGTTGCCCTCGGCGTTCACCTGCCAGACCAGGTTCGAGCGCGAGTCGTAGCCGTTCGTCGTGGTGTAGGTGTTGGCGCCGTTGGTCCGGTCGATCTCCACCGTCGTCACGCGGCGGTTCAAGGCGTCGTAGGTCGCCTCGTGCTCGTGCTCCACGTCGCTGGCGCCGTCCGGGTTACAACTCACCGATGTCGATCACGTACTCACTCGCACTCTCTGTCACGACGAGGGTCGCCTGCGCGCGTTTCGCGTCCTTTCCGAACATGGTTCGTGCATAGAAGACTGCGTACTCCCCGGGTTCTGGCCGTACGAGATGCACGTCGCTTGAGCGAGTGTCGATCACGTAGTTCATCGTCGGCTTCGTAGACAGGGCCAGCGGGCGAATCTGGATCCAGCCGGACACGAACTGGCGTGCGCCGGCACGCACTTGCACCTTCATCACCGTCGCGCTGGAGTGGAGCAGGACCCCTCGATTGCCGGTCTGTACTGTCTGTGCAGGCACAAGTTCAAGGACGTCGGCAAGTACCCTGACCGTCACCTCGGCCCCCGCCGGAAGCGGGACAGTCGCACTCCACGCGCCGTCGACTCCGATCGCCTCCGCGTCTAGCGTGAGGATGCTGCGACGGCCCTGCTCGATCCGGATTGTTGTCTCTCGCCAACCGATGCCCCGAGGACCGCGATACGTGCCGGCCAGGCTGGAGCAGACCTGCAACACGTACTTGCCTTCCACCATGGGCGGCTCGACGCGCACTACGCCGAGTACCACGTCGAGCGTTGCCACGGTGTAGGTCCCCGGAGCAACCCCCTGCAGAACAGCGTTCCCGCCCGCGTCAGTCTGCGCACGCAGGACGGTCGGGGTTGCGCTCGATTGCCCCTCCTGACGGATGCTGACCGGGAGGCGCGGAACCCCCTCCCCGTCGGGCGACTCGATCGTGAGGCGCAGCGTAGCCACCGGCTGAGCTGCGATAGTCAACGTTCCGTCCGCGCCAAGTGCCGAGGCGAGGCTGGGCCACCTGATCATGTAGGGACGCGATCCAGGCATCGATAGCGTCGCGCGGAGAGTTCGATCGGCTGGAAGCTCGATCAAACTTGGCAGCCCCCCCACGGCGAGCGAGACCACGACGTTTAGCGCGTTCAGAAACTCGACGCGAGCCACAGGTTGCTCCGCACCAGCTTCCTGAGTGGAAGCCACGACACGGATCGGCACCTTCTGCCACCTCTCGGCGAGTACGACGCGCGCAGTGCGGACCTCACCCGGCTGGGGATAGAGGGCTTGCGTCTCTCCGCGCCAACCGTCCTCCGCGACGACACGGATAGCTGTGTGCGGATCAGAGCCCAGTGTGACTTCGGCCGCCCCCGATGCATCGGTGACGACGCTTCCTTGAAGTGTATCGCGGGGCAAGACCTCCAACCTGGCATGGGCTGCGGACCGACCGTCTGTGTAGCGCGCCTCGATCCGGATCCTGGCAACGCGGAATGCGACTAGCTGGATGTCATCGTGCGACCCTCCCGGCTTCGTCTCGACGATCACGGCTGGAGCCTGCAGGCCTGCACCTGCGAACCGTAGCTCCAGCCGTGGCCCCTGCACAACCGCGATACGGCCCCCGAAGTTCCCGGACGCCGCGACGGGTAACTCGAGTAGGCCTGCCGGCGCTTCGTCAAGCGGTCGCACCCTCACGCTACCGCCAGCCACCGGTCGCCCCCACTCGTCGACGACATGCCCGCCCAGGATCACTTCAGCAGCGCCAGAGGTCGTCGCGACCGGATTGGCGGCGGTGACGTCTCCTGGTTCAGTTGGATCCAGGCCTCCGGGCTGAAGCTCCGGTTGACGCGCGGACCGGCCGTTCGCAACTTGGCGCTGTCGTAGGACCGGGGTGGCGGGGCCGCGCGCGGCGAAGACCGCGAGCAGTAGCCCTAATGCGACCACAAGCAGCAACCAGCCCTTCGCGCGCCGCACGGGTGATCCTCCGAGAGGACGGTGGCGTCGATTCAACAGCGACGCCACCGCCACAAGAGCCTACTAGCCGCCGGTCGGCACGGGCACTGTCACGTCCACCTCGACGAACACCTGAACGGCGGCCGTGTGGGATGTCGTCGGCTGCGGCGGCGGGTCGGCGGGGTTCTCCCCATCCCAGGACGCATACACGCTCGTCACCACCTTCACTTCGACCTCGGGGGCGGGAACAGCCTCCTCCGCCCGGAATTCGCCGTTCACGATCGTGGTCTCTTCAGTAGATGCATCGAACTTGCTGTTGTTGTTGATCCAGTACTGCTCGTAGGACGGGAGATCTGGCTCCCCGCCCACGGCGACACCATCGATCTTCAGGGAGAAGGAGGTCATGACGATCGCGACATCGGCGGTGATGGTGGATCCGCCCGTGACGGCAGTGTAGCCCCCACCGCTTGGATTCCACGAGCAGACGCAGGATCCGCGCCACAGCCCTTCAGCATCGCCTGAGTCCGGTGTCCACGTTACCGTGACGCTCTCGTCCGGGAGGAGTGAACCGGCCCCGGTCGAGTTCGGGCCATGCACATCCTGGCCCGTCACCCGCGCCTCGTACTTCGCGTACCCCCAGGCCATCTCCTCGTCCTCGCTAGACGCGAGGGTGCGCGCGCGCGAGTACAGGTCTCCGCTGAAGTCTTGGTGATCTCCGACTGTGATGTCCACCGTGCCTGTGTAGCCTGAGGCCGTGTGGCCTCCGGCCAGAGCCAGGATCGCCATCAGGGCGTAGCCCCAGCGGGCCGCCGTAGATCGAGAGGTCGTCATGTGTGTCCAGCCCCCACGTAGTAACGGGTCGACCGCCCCCGCCTGGGGCGACCGGAGAGCGGCGCTCTCGGGGGAGAGATAGGCAAGATGACCCCAAAGCGTGACCGGAATTCTTCGTCAGGAATCCGGACTTGGGGGTGGGACCCCACAGCAGGCGCTCCCGGGGCCC
>JBJSXZ010000083.1:0-4027 GCA_046086645.1 Candidatus Limnocylindrus sp. | reverse complement strand
AAGTAGCTCCATGATAATAGGGGTCTGGGCGCACGCTGATAACCGCGCTCGAGGTTCCTCTGATGCTACTGCCAGTGCCCTGTCCGCCGTGGTAATCGGTGCTGCAAACTCCGCGTTCCCATATCCAGCGGAGGGATCGAGTCCCTATCCATGACTTCACCATCTTTGCGCATTGCTTCTGACCGTCGATATTAAAGAACAGGTGAAACTCGGGCGCGAAGCCCATGAAGTCAACAAACCCTTTTGTTCTCTTCAGAGTGAAATAGGTCATCTCTTTGACCTTGTCTCTTTCCACCTGATTGAGGCTGGGGCTAAAGTGGAAGACGACCCTCCCGGGGTACTTGGCCATCGCGGGTTGCCAGTTCTTCAAGCAATTGTAAGCCGCCTCCTTGACCGTAGTTGCGCTGCCTGCGCACGGTGCAAAGCCCGCTGGGAGAGCGGTAAGCAAGGGTTTTGTTGCGCTAACTGTCGAAACTGACTCTCTGCCGAGATATGTGGCCCCCCTTGACCCACTAAGAGCACCCGGCGTCAACGCACTTGCAACGGCCAACAGGGTGGCGAACAGAACAGAGAGCCCTTGCATGAAACCACCTTAGAAGTCACCCTGGGCAGGGTCAAGGATTGCGTTGCAACATATCCTCAGGCGCTAAATCCGATGCGGCGGGGGCATTCAGGTCGGTGCCTGCTTCGGCTATGCTTTCCCCCACGCGGGAGTAGCTCAGTTGGCAGAGCGTCTGCTTCCCAAGCAGAAGGTCGAGAGTTCGAGACTCTTCTCCCGCTCCACTCCCACCACAAAACTGCCAATGCGCCTATGATCCCGCCATGGTGAAAGATGGACGCAAACGGCTTACGACCAACGCCCCTGCCACGCTTGCAGTTCATGCAGGCGAGGCACCCGACCCGACAACACGAGCCCACAACCTGCCAATCTTCCAGACGGCGACCTTTAGCTTCGAGACCGCCGACGAGAAAGAGGCGGCGGTTGATGCGGCGGCAGACTTCACGCCACAGGCCTACTTCTACACCCGCGTTGGCAACCCGACCAGCGACGCTCTCGAGGCGAAGATTGCCGCGCTTGAGGGCGCGGAGAGCTCGCTCGCATCCGCGGCCGGTATGTCGTCGGTCTCAGCCTCGCTGTTTGCGCACCTCAAGGCAGGCGATCATCTGATCGTTGCGGACGACCTCTTCATCGGCACCCAGATGTTGTTTGAGGGCGACTTCCCGAAGCGCGGCATCGAGGTCACCTCACTCCCGATCACTGACCTCGCGGGCGTGAAGGCCGCCATCAAGCCGAACACCCGAGTGATCTTCGCTGAGTTCCTGTCGAATCCATGGAACCGTGTTACCGATGTGCCAGCACTTGCGAAGATCGCCCACGACGCGAAGGCGATCCTCATCATCGAAAACACCTTCCTCAGCCCCGCGGCGGTGCGCCCGCTCTCCATGGGCGCCGACCTCGTCTTGCATGCCAGCACGAAGTGGATCTCAGGGCACGGCGATGCACTGGGCGGCGTCGTCTCTGGCTCCGCGGCGCTCCTCAATCCGATTCGTCGACTTACCGACTGGCTCGGCGGAACGCCAAGCCCCTTCAACTCGTGGCTCATCGCCCGCGGCACGCGCACCCTCCCACTGCGCGTCGAGCGTGCAACGGAGAATGCTGGCAAGGTCGCCGCCTTCCTGGAGAAGCACGAGAAGGTGGAGTGGGTTCGACACCCGAGCCTCCCCTCGCACCCAGATCGCGCCGTTGCAGAGAAACTCCTCAAGGGCAACTGGGGCGGCATGCTCGCCTTCAAGCCACGCGGTGCGAACGGTGATGACCTTGGCGCGATGCGTTCCTTCGCCGACAACCTCAAGATGTGCGCGATTGCCGTGAGCCTCGGCGAGGTTGACACGCTGGTCTATCCGATGCCGAAGCGTGGCGGCATCTTCCGCGTCAGCATCGGTATTGAAGACGCGGCCGATATCATCGCCGACTTTGAGCAGGCGCTCGCGCACGTCCGCTAGGGTGGCACGCCGCCCCAGGCGCACGAGCATCGCGCTCGCCGCCATCGCTGCAAACGCGGCGCTCGCCATTGTCGCTGCCATCGTCGGAACCGCCGGAATTATCGGCATCTTGATTGCAACTTTCCGCGTTGCGGGCGAGACTTGGATCTCGATCGGCACAATGATCACGGCACAGCTCCCAGCCGACCTCGTACAGCTGCTCGATGCATTCGGCATCGACATTCCAGGGCTCCTTGATCAGGCGGCGACGAGCGCCCAGCTGCCGGAGTTTGGTGAACTCGTACGGCAGGTACTCGCAGTCGGTGTTGTCGTTCTTGCGCTCGTGCTTCAAGTAGCACTTGCCGCGGGCCTGGTTGCACGCGGCCTCTGGCACAGCGCACGACGCATTGGATGGCATCAGGTATATGGCGGTTGTGTGACGGGTGTTGCCCTGCTCGGCCTACTCGTGCTAGGTGCGCCGAACCTCTGGCTCGGTCTGCTCGTCGCAGTCGGCCTTTTAACGCTCGTCGCTAGTCGCCAAGCCCTCGCATCCCACTCCTAAGAATTCTGCGGCGCAGTCGCAGCGCAGAGCGCGCGAGTGCACCGCGAAGCGGGTCGAGGTCAATATCGAACGCGCCGCCATACGCCCATGCGCGTCCCGCCCACTTGAGCTTGTTCTCGTCAATGCCAGCGGTTGGGAGCCCCCAGAGGTCGTAGCGTTCGCTTCCGCGCGTTATTGCGCGTGAGATCGCATCCGCCTGCAGCGCGGTTGCAGCATGACGCACGCTCTCATGGTCGATCGCGCCGCCAAAGAGCCAGGTGGTGGAACGCCCAACGGTGATGGTGAGGAATGCACCGACGAGTGACCCGTCTGGACCTTCGGCGATGGTGAGCTCTGCAGCACTGCCGAAGGAGCGCATGATGTGCTCATACACTGCCGCAGGGCGACTAAAGATCTCGGCGCGCGCGGCAATCGCCCCCATCACCGTGGCGAGCGAGGCCGCTTCGGTCGCACTCGCGAGGCGCACCCGTACACCCGACTCTTCTGCCTGCCGCGCGTAGCGGCGGCGCGTCGGATGCCAGGCGGCACGAACTGCCTCGAGTCCGAGACGCAGATCGATGACCCGTGTGCTGCGTGGCTGGACCGTCTCACCTGCCGTGAAGCGCAGCCCCGCAGTGGTGAGCGCCGTCTCCCAGATGGCGCGCAGCGGCGCAGTGAGGTCGGCAGCTGGATGTACCGCATCGTCGCCTTCAGGGACAGGCAGCATGTCGGGCACCTCGAAACGAAGCAGGGTGACGCCGTCGGCGCGCAGGTCTGCAAACGAGGCGAGCAGGGCGGCGCGCAATCGTGCGGCGAGTGCTTGGTCGGTTGCAGTCACGACGGGTCCAAACGGCACATAGCCCATGGCGCCGAGGGGACCAGGAAGTCGTCGAATCAAGACCTGAGCGCCGGCCCACGAGCCGTCACCCGCTTGGGCAACAAGTCGTACCGCGCGCCAGCCGCTCACCGACTTCGCCTCTGCGTGTGCTGGGTACTGCACAAACGATGCGGCCGAGCTTGCGATTCGCGTTGCCCACGCATCTCCCGTCTCACGGAAGGTTCGGATTGCGGCGCGCGAATCCATGGTGCTCTCGTCGCTCATGCACGTAGGATACGCGCTCCAGTACGCTAGCGCTCATGAGTCTCCCGTCGCTCCCGCCGTTCGCACTCGATCCAGATGGAGTTGTCTTCGATCTTGATGGCGTGCTCGCCGATACCGAGCCGGTCTGGGCGGAGAGTCGCTTCGAGATCGCAACGGAGCTCGGCGGCAGTCTGAGCGAGCACGACTTTCATCGTTTCTATGGCGCGAACACCATGCAATGGAGTAGCGTCATGGCCGAGATTCTCGGGCATCGCGATCCAGCAGTTGTCGCAGAGCGAACGATCGCGCGACT
The DNA here is from genome assembly GCA_046086645.1 of Candidatus Limnocylindrus sp. Classification (GTDB taxonomy): domain Bacteria; phylum Chloroflexota; class Limnocylindria; order Limnocylindrales; family Limnocylindraceae; genus Limnocylindrus. The sequence goes on along the minus strand of JBJSXZ010000083.1, from coordinate 109 downwards.
CCTTGAGAAGTACGCCACCGGGATTACGGTGATCCCAACAGGGGTTGCGGCGGTGCGCCGCGCTGCGGCACGCGGGCCGGTCGCCGTCGCGTCGGGAAGCCCTCGCATC
>JBJSXZ010000082.1:0-10476 GCA_046086645.1 Candidatus Limnocylindrus sp. | reverse complement strand
CGTTGTGGTTGTCGACACATCAAATGAGATTGCAGGCGACGGCGATATTCCACACCCAGCAATCGGAAAGGCACGACGGATGCAGGTGAGCGCGCCAGAGCGGCAGCACCTCGTCATGATCGAGGCGGTTGAAAACCACATGCCTGAAGTGATCGTGATCGACGAGATCGGCACCGAGGCAGAGGCGATCGCTGCGCGCACGATCGCCGAGCGCGGCGTGCAACTGATCGGCACAGCGCACGGAAACAGCCTGGAAAATCTCATGCTGAATCCAACCCTCACCGACTTGATTGGTGGGATCCAAACGGTAACCCTTGGTGATGACGAGGCACGTCGTCGCCGCACGCAGAAGAGCGTTCTCGAGCGCAAGGCGCCGCCAACCTTCGATGTGATCGTTGAGATCATCGAGCGCGATCACATCTTGGTACACGAGGATGTTGCGGCCACGGTCGACGCGATGTTGCGCGGCGATGCCGTCGCCCCTGAAGAGCGCTGGCGCGATGAGGGCGGGGTGCGCCGCAGCCAGCAGCGCATTCGCCCGGGACAGCAGGCGCAGGGTGAGGTGCGCCGCTTCGGTGGCCTCACGCCAGCTGACGGACGTGGCGACTGGCGCGGGAGTCGCGACGAGGGGCAGGGGGGCTGGCGTCGACGCCGAGATCGCTCGCGCCGCACCATCGAGAACGTTCCTGGCGGCACCGCCCCTGCTGCGATTGCTACGCTTGATGAACGGGGCGGCAGCTGGAGGCCCGACCGTGGCTGGCAGCGCGAGAGCATGGCGAGCGTCCTGCGCGATCTGGATGATGAGCCACGTGCGCGCACGGTTGACGGCGCAGCGGCTCCAGCGGAATGGGATGAGGCACCGCCCGCCGATGATCTCGCGCGTAAGCGCTCGAATCTCCCAGAGCTTCGCATCTTGGCGCACGGTATTTCGCGCAAGAAGCTCGAGGTCGCAATTCGTGAACTTGGCCTCCCTGCATCGAGCGCGCGCGGCGCACACGATGCCGATGTGGTGGTAACGCTGCGCAACGAGTTCAAGCAGCAGGGGGCACCACTCGTTGAAGCCGAGGGGCGCGGCATTCCCATTCATGTGCTCAAGTCGAACGCTGCAGAACAAATGGAGCGCGCGCTCCTTGAGATGTACCACCTTGCCGAAGATCCACGCGAAGAGGCGCTTCGCGAGGCACGCACGGGCGTCACCGAGGTCCAACGCACCGCGCACCCGGTGGAGCTTGCACCGCAGAACGCCTATATCCGCCGCCTCCAACATCAAGTTGCAGGCCAGGCCGGAGTGACAAGCAGTTCGCGCGGACGCGATCCACATCGTCGCGTGCGACTCGAGCCCGCCGGTCGGGCAACGAGCACTCCGCGCCGTCGTCGGTAGCTATGTTCATCGCCTTCGAAGGTCCTGATGGCTCAGGAAAATCGACGCAACTCGCATACCTTGCCGAGCATCTTCGAAACGCTGGTCACGAGGTTGTCGCGGTGCGCGAGCCTGGCGGAACACCAGCAGGCGAGTTGATTCGCGCCATCCTCCTCGACGAAGGCGGCAAGATTGCACTCGACCCACGCGCCGATGCGCTCCTCTTTACTGCTTCGCGCGCGCAACTCGTCGCCGAGGTGATACGCCCCGCACTCGCTCGTGGCGCAGTGGTGCTCGCCGACCGCTTCGCCGCCTCGACGCTTGCCTACCAGGGGTATGGGAGCGGCCTGCCGCTCGCTGAGTTGCGGGCGGTTATCGCGTTCGCCACGGGTGGGCTCACGCCCGACCTCACCCTGCTGTTTGACCTTCCCGCCGAAGCCGGGCTCGCCCGCAAGTCGGGTGACGGGCGCACCCGCTTTGAAGAGGGGTTCGATACCGCCTTTCACGAGCGTGTCGCGGCGGGCTTCCGTGTGCTCGCGGCGGCGGAGCCAGACCGCTGGCACACCATGAATGCAGGGGAGGCACCAGATCGACTCGCCCACGAGGTTGCAGGGGTGGTCGACGCCGCCCTGACGCGCCGCTCCTAGTTCTCAGCGCCCGAACGCCGCACGCCGCTACAATCCCTCAATGGCGACGCCGTTCACCTCCAAGGTTGACACACTGCGGCCGGCCTACGGCTTCGATGACATCTCCCTCGCACCTGGCACCGACACGATCGACCCCGCAGATGTTGATCTTGCACAAGATTTTTGCGGCATCCCGCTTGCGTCACCCATCATCGCCTCCGCGATGGACGCGGTGGTTTCACCGACGACCGCCGGCCTGATTCATGCGCAAGGGTGTCTTGCAGCGATCAACCTCGAGGGACTCTGGTTCCGTTATGCCGACCCAGCCCAATGTTTTGCCGCCATTGCCGCCGCGCCAAAAGAGCGCGTGCAGGCACTCTTCGCCGAGGTCTACGCGCAGCCAATCGACGCATCGCTGATCCCGCGTCGTATTGCGGAGATGCACGCAGCGGGTGCACCCGCGATCGTCGCGGCGACACCGCAGGCGATCGGCACATATGCTGATGCAGTAATCGCCGCGGGGGTCGACCTGCTCATCATCCAGAGCCAGGTCTCATCGGCACGACATATCGCAAGTGGATACGCACCACTTGAGCTCTCCGCGTTTGTTGCGCGTGCGGGTGTTCCCGTTGCAATCGGCAACACTTCGAACGCTGCCGCAGCCTATGCCCTCATGGAGCAAGGGGCGGCAGCAATCTTCGTCGGCGTTGGACCAGGCAACGCATGCACGACGCGCGAGGTGCTTGGGATCGGCGTGCCGCAAGTCACCGCAGTGAGCGACGTTGCTGCCGCACGTGATGCCTACCTTGCCGATTGCGGTCGCTACGTTCCAGTTGTTGCCGACGGCGGCATTCGCAAGGGCGGTGAGATCACCAAGGCGCTCGCCGTTGGCGCAGATGCGGTGATGATCGGTTCGCCGCTCGCGCGTGCAAGCGAGGCACCCGGCCACGGCTACAACTGGGGGATGGCTGCGCCATCGCCAACCCTTCCGCGCGGCACGCGCATCGAGGTCGGGACAGTCGGCAGCATTGAACAGGTTCTCAACGGCCCTTCGCGCGTCACCGATGGAAGCGAGAACCTGATCGGCGCAGTTCGACAGTCGGCCGCCGCACTCGGGGTGCGTAACGTGCGCGGCTTCCGTGAAGTCGAGGTGATGCATGCACCCGCAGCGGCGACTGAGGGGAAGAGCTGGCAGCGTGGGCGCTAACCTGCCCGCCGATATGGTGCACGGTGGCATCGTCGTCCTTGATTTTGGGAGCCAGTTCGCACAGTTGATCACGCGACGTGTGCGTGAACTTAATGTTCATGCGGTGCTCCTCCAGCACGACACGCCAATCGCTGAGCTCCTTGCGTGCAAGCCTGCTGGCATCATCTTGAGCGGCAGCCCATCATCGGTGTATGACGCCGATGGGCCGAAGCCCGACGCGGCGCTTTGGACATGCGGCATTCCGATCCTTGGTATCTGCTACGGCGTGCAGTTGATGGCACAGCAACTCGGCGGCGAAGTTGGTCCATCTGCGAGGCGTGAGTACGGCCCTGCCGATATCCAGGTGGGCGACGCATCATCACCACTCTTGCGCGGCGTAGGCGACGCAGATGGGCGAGCGCGTGTCTGGATGAGCCATGGCGACTCGATCATTGCGCCGCCGACCGGCTTCACGCCACTCGCGATTACCGAATCCACGCCGTATGCCGCGTTGGGGAACGACGCGAAGAAGTTGTGGGGGATTCAGTTCCACCCCGAAGTGGCGCACACGCCTGGTGGGAAGCGGCTGCTTGAGAACTTCGTGGTGGGTATCGCCAAGGCAGAGCAGAGTTGGACACGCGGTCGCATCGTTGCCGATTCTGTTGCTGCAATCTCCGCACGGGTTGGCGCAACCGATCGGGTTCTCTGCGCCCTCTCCGGCGGCGTTGATTCTGCCGTTGCCGCTGCGCTTGTGCATCGTGCGATCGGCGACCGATTGACCTGCGTCTATGTTGACCACGGCCTGATGCGCAAGCGCGAATCTGAACTGCTCCGCGAGGTATTTGCGGAGACGCTCGGTATGAAGATCGTGATGGTTGACGCACGCACGCGGTTCCTCAGCGCGCTCGATGGGGTCGAGGATCCAGAGGAGAAACGCAAAATCATCGGGCGAGAGTTCATTCGCGTCTTTGAAGAGGAGTCATCGAAGCTCGGAAGATTCCGCTTCCTCGCGCAAGGAACCCTCTATCCCGACGTCATCGAATCGACCTCAAAAGATACGAAAGCCGCCCAGAAGATCAAGACCCACCACAACGTTGGGGGCCTTCCGGAAGATCTCGCGTTCGAACTCGTGGAGCCACTCCGCGCACTCTTCAAAGACGAGGTGCGGGCCGTTGGCTTAGAGCTCGGACTCCCTGAGTCGGTGGTGCTGCGCCAGCCGTTTCCCGGCCCAGGTCTTGCGATTCGCATCATCGGCTCCGTCACCGAAGAGCGACTCAGCGCCTTGCGAGAAGCGGACTGGATCGTGGTCGACGAGATCAAGAAGGCGAACCTCTACCGCAGCATCTGGCAGTCATTCGCGATCCTCACGCCCGTGCGCTCGGTCGGCGTGATGGGCGATGGGCGCACGTACGGCAACGTGCTGGCGATCCGCGCAGTGACAAGTGAAGACGGTATGACCGCCGACTGGGCGCGCCTGCCATCTGAGTTGCTCGAGCGCATCTCGGCCCGCATCGTCAATGAGGTGCCGTCGGTGACGCGCGTGGTGTACGACATCACCTCAAAGCCGCCGGCAACGATCGAGTGGGAGTGAGCGACGATCGCGAACGCCTGCCGATGCCAGGCGCTAGCTATTTGAAACTGCGCCCGATTCGCCTCAGCGGCTACCCCGATGCCGCTGTGCAGGCAGGGATGAGCCCGCCCGCCACAATGCCCGACGGCTGGTGGGTCGCGCTCGTGTGGGCACACGATGCCGAGGGGGTGGTCAGCTGCCGCGCGATCGCACCGGTTGCCGGGCCGCCGCCGATCTCGCCACTCGAGCGCCTCGGCGTACTCATGACCAACGGGCTCGGCGACCTCCTTGCCGTCGAGGAGGGGCGATCCTGCCTCAAGCTGCGCCTCTTCGGCGAGGCGCCAGACGACAACGAGCCGTGGCGTCGCCCCCTCGCGCTCCAGGTAGCGGCCAAATGGGATTCCGTGCGAGTGGCTACGATGACAGGAGCGAAAGTTGCCGAGGCAGCGCTTGATGCGTTTGCTCGTGCAATTGAAGTGACGCATCGGCCGTAAAGTAACGTGAGGGATGATTCGTGACCGATCCATTCAAGGAGTTTCTCGAAGAGCTTGAACGCCGACAGCGTGGCAGCGCGCCAAAGCCCGACGATACGCCCGATGAAGATGGCCAGCCACCTCGCCCGCGCGCGCGCCGGCCGGGTGGATCCGCCCCCCGCACCCCTGGGCGCAGCCGCCTCCCGCTGAGCCTTCTTCTCGTTCCCTTCGTCATTGCCGTTGTCTTCGTTACCGGGCCACTCGTCGGCCTCATTACCGACTCACGCTGGTTCACCTCGCTGGGCGCTGGAGAACTCTTCTGGCAGCGCCTACAAATTCAAGGAACGCTATTCACAAGCGCGACCGCCGTCTCGTTCGCCTTCTTGCTCATCATGTTGTTGATTGCTGGGTGGCTTGCGCGACACGACTCTGGTGATGCTGCACCAGCCGAGCAGGTTCGCCGCCAACGCCCGCCACTCGTTGATGAGCGCGGTCAGGTGCAACTTGATGCGCTGCTCGGCTCCTTTGAAGGTGGCAGCTTCAGGCGCAATGGACTCCCGCCAGCACTCTTGCGCATCGGCGCGCTCCTCGTTTCGATCTTCATCGGCATTCAAGCCTCGAGCAGCTGGGAGGTGATCAGCCTCTGGCAGCATGCGGTTTCGTACGACCCGAGCGGCGCCAACGTGGTCGATCCAATCTTTGGTCGCGACATCTCGTTCTACCTCTTCTCGCTGCCAGTCTTGCGACTCGCGCAATCGATCGGCAGCACGCTGCTTCTGGCCGCACTCATCTTGAGCGGGATTCGCTTTATCCCCGGCATTGCGCAGCGCGGACTCGCCGCACTCGGGAGTGCGCCACGCTTCCATCTCGCCCTGATGATCGGCGGACTCCTCCTCATCACCGCGTATGGCTACCAGCTCGACAAGGCAGAACTCGTCTACTCCACTTCGGGAGCCGCAACGGGCGTCTCGTATACCGACGTGGCGGCACGAATGCCCGCCTTCGACATCCTCACCGTGTTTGCGGCAATCGCTGCTGCTTTCCTCGTTGGGGCGGCGCTGACGCGAACTGTCTGGCCGCTCGTGCTGACACTCGTCCTCTGGGGTAGTGCATCGGTTGCCCTGACCGGGCTCTATCCAGAGTTTGTGCAGCGATTCCAAGTGACGCCGAACGAGTTTGCCCTTGAGGAGCCGTACATCGCTAATAACCTGAAGATGACCCGACTCGCATTCGGCCTCGACAAGTGGAATGAACTGCAATACAACGGCGAAGAGACGCTCACCGCAGCGGCCATCGCGAAAGATGCGGAGAGCTTCGCCGATGCACGCCTCTGGGACTATCGTCCACTGCAGGCGACGCTTGATCAACTCCAGACGGTTCGTCAGTACTACAACTTTGCCGACGTTGATGTCGATCGGTACGAGATCAACGGGCGTCAGCGCCTCATGATGCTCTCCGCGCGCGAACTCAACCCGCAGCGCGCGTTGCAGTCGGCGACCTGGGTGAATCGTCATATTGCATTCACCCACGGAATCGGCATCGCGATGGTCCCCGTGTCAGGAGTCGCCGACGGTGGTCTTCCAGAGTTGGTGATCCGCGACATTCCACCCGTTTCGAGCGATGGCGCGCCGGTTGTTTCTGAGCCGCGTATCTATTTCGGCGAGATTGATGATGACTGGGTGATTGTTGGCGCGAAAACGCCAGAGTTTGACTATCCGGTGGGAGATGCAGCAAGTGGCGAGGTTGGAACGGGTGACGCAACCACCAGCTGGACTGGAACTACCGGGATTCCACTGAAGACCTTCATCGATCGCCTCCTCTTCGCGATCCGCCTTGGTGACCTGAATCTCCTCATCAGTGATCAGGTGACGACGGAGAGCCAATTGCTGTGGCGTCGAACGATTGGCGAGCGGGTAAGCGCCCTGGCTCCGTTCGTGAAGTGGGACGGTGACCCGTACCTTGTGGTGCGAGAGGACGGCGGACTCAGCTACATGATTGACGGCTACACCACGAGCGATCGCTTCCCCAATGCATCGCTTTTCGACCCCTATGGCCTTGGCATCTCGGCGCTCGACGCGCCCGTGAACTACATCCGCAATAGCGTGAAGGCAACGATCGACCTCTATACGGGCGAGACCCTGCTCTACGTTGCCGATCCGGCCGATCCAATCGTGCGTGCCTGGTCGAGCGTCTTCCCTGGGCTCCTGCACCCCCTGGCAGAGATGCCCGCTGACCTCCAGACGCACCTCCGGGTGGGCGAAGACGGCTTTGATGCTGTGACGAGAGTTTACGCGCGCTATCACGTGACCGAGCCACAGACCTTCTACCGTCAAGACGACGTTTGGACGGTTCCGGAGTCGGCTGCAGGCACACAGTCACTGCCAGGTGAGGCCTACTACGTGCGCGTGCGTCTCCCAGGAGAGAAGTCGACCGAGTTTGCGCTGATCCAGCCGCTCGTGCCAACGAACCGCCCCAACATGATTGCCTGGGTTGCTGCGCGCAATGACGGTGCAAACTACGGCCAGGTCGCGAGCTACCGGTTCCCGAAAGACAGCTCCGTCTTCGGTCCGAGCCAGATCGGCGCGCGCATCGATGCAGACCCCATCATTTCGGCGCAGACCACGCTCTGGGATCAGTCGGGATCAACGGTGACACGGGGCAATCTCGTTGTGACGCCGATCGGTGGAACACTCGTCTACCTGCAGCCGGTCTACCTCCAATCAACAGCGAGCTCGTTCCCAGAATTCCAGAAAATTGTTGCAGCAACCTCAACGAAGATTGTCTGGGGCGACACGTTGACCGAGGCGCTGAACCTGCTAGTCGGCGGCGGCGTCGTTGATCCGGGCAACGGGGAGACGCAGCCGAGCGATGTTGCTGGGCTTGTGGCGAAGGCCTCACGACTCTTTGATCAGGCGCAGGCAGCGTTGCGCGCGGGAGACTTTGCACGCTACGGCGATCGCATCGCAGCGCTGCAGGTAGTACTCCAAGCGCTTGCCGAACTTACGGATTCACCAACTCCGTAGTTCGTGTGAGCAAACAGGAAGCACGACCCGGCCTGTTCCAAATCAACGGACGTGAGGCGCCCGCGCTGCAGCTCCTCGGCCTTGTGGCGAGCGCACTGGGGCTCGGACTTGCCCTCGCAGGGTTCCTTGGTGCCGGCGCTCCACTCGCCATCTCGGGCCTCGTCCTTCTTGGCATCGGGCTCACCGCTCTCGCTGGCGCGTCGGCAATGCAACGTCAGGTCGATACGCCAGTCGCAGGCTGGCGTGGCCCTGGCCCCGTGGCGACCTTCTTCGCAACCCTCCCGTGGGTGATCCTCGCCCCCGTCGTCCTCGTCATTGCAACCGCACCTTTTGGCGGCTTTGATCGCCTCGATCCAGCGTTTGCGACGCTCCTGCAAGTACTCGTCGGGAGTCTCGGCACCGCTGCGGTCATTGGGCTAACGGTCGTTGGCAGCGGCGCGGCAACGTGGCGCGACCTCGTCAGCGCGACCCCTGCAGCCGCTGCGCCAACGCTTCCACCACCAGATCGCCGTGGCGGACTCCTCGGTGATCTCGCCTGGGGCCTAGCGATCCCGATCCCCGTCCTCGCAGGTGCAAGCATCGTCGCATCGTTGCTGGTGAGCAGCTCTGGTGCCATGCCGCCGTCGCCGCTCCCGCCTGCCGTCAACTTCCTGCAACTCTGCGCAAACCTCATCACGGCGGGCCTGATTGCGCCAATCGGCGAAGAGCTGCTCTATCGCGGCGTGATCGCACAGGCATGGGGGCGCCAGTCTGGCCCACGCCGCGCGATCGTCTTTTCGGCCCTCCTCTTTGCGTTTGCCCACACGCTGAATCTCGGTGGCACCACCATTAGCGAAGGTCTCCTCATCGCCATCGTTGCATTCTTGATTCGCCTGCCCCTTGGCCTTACCCTCGGCTGGCTCTGGGTGCGTCGCCGTTCGCTCTTGGCAACAATCATGCTGCATGCCGTCTATAACATCGCCATTGTCTTGATCTCCTCGTAGCAATACGCGCGCGCTACGCGAACGCCCTGATGATGCGCATGCTTCCAGTGATAGAGCGGGATCACGGCGGGCTCGCTGATCACTGGGGGCACCGGGGGGTGAATGCAAGGAGCGGTGCAGGTGCGCGAGCAAGAAGGAGTAGAAGCTCACAAGGATCTACGCGATGCACGCATGTACGCTGCAGTCGCGGAGCTTGCACGTGAAGAACAGCTCGATTCACAGGATCTGGCGCGAGCACTTCGGGACCCAGCGTCGCTCTTCTTTCCCGATCTAGCGCAGCGGCTGATTGCGAACGGCATACGCGAGGAGCACTCGCGACGAGTTGCGACAGTGATGCTCGCCGTACAAGAGGTTGCGCGGTGGTGGCCAGAGTCACGAACTCGGGTGCAGTCACCTGCCGACCTCGCCGCCATTGCGACGCCGATGATCGGTCGCGCACAACAAGAGGAGCTCCATGTGGCGGTGGTCGATGGGCGCAATGGCTTGCTTGCGCTGCGCAGGGTCTATGTTGGGACGGCGACGGGTACGAGTGTGCGCATCGCCGAACTGTTGCGCCCCGTGCTGGAACTCGGCGGGGTTGGCGTGGCCGCTGTCCACAATCATCCGAGCGGCGACCCGGCCCCCTCAGACGAGGATGTGCGCCTCACGAGTGAGCTGCTGGCCGCCACCCGGCTGCTCGACATTGAACTGCTCGATCACCTGGTGATCGGGCACGATCGGTGGGCGAGCATCCGCTCGCTGCATGGGTCGATCTGGGGTGACGCAGTCGAGCGTGGCTGAGGGGAGTCGAGCGGCGCGGTGCTACGATCCCGCCATGCTTAATCGTCTCTACAGCCTCTTCTCCAAGGACATCGGGATTGACCTCGGGACGGCGAACACGCTCGTCCACGTGGACGGGCTCGGCATTGCTATCACAGAGCCATCGGTGGTCGCAGTTGAGGCAAAAAGCCGCAAGGTCCTTGCGATAGGCGCAGAGGCGAAGCGCATGCTCGGGCGCACCCCCAGTAACATCGTGGCGATCCGCCCACTTCGCGACGGGGTGATCTCTGACGCGGCGGTGACCGAGCAGATGATCAGCTACTACGTTCGCAAGGTGCATGAGGGGGGCTGGCTCGCCGCCCGCCCACGCATGATCATTGGCATTCCATCTGGCGTGACCGAAGTGGAGAAGCGCGCCGTCCGTGACGCCGCAATCAAGTCTGGTGCCCGTTGGGTGCGCCTCGTCGAAGAGCCGATTGCGGCCGCCATCGGCGCA
>JBJSXZ010000081.1:0-1743 GCA_046086645.1 Candidatus Limnocylindrus sp. | reverse complement strand
GGCTATGCCGGCATGATCACGAGGGCATGGGCAGGAGACATCTATGTGAGAAGGGGGAAGGGGCGACGCCCTCGAGCGACCGTGGGACTCGAGCCAAGCCGAGACAGGCAGAGGACGGGTAAGGCAAAATCAGTATCCCGAAGGCCGTGCGCCACTTCATGGCGTGGTGGGGGGGCTCCAGTACGCAAAGTTGCAACTTGCGAATGCCCGGGAGTGCGGAAGGGGGAGAAACACTTTCCTGAAGAGTAACTGCTTGCATGGGTATCTTGATGGCGTGACCCTTATGGATAGCCATTCGCAAAGCGAGCAATGGTTTTCTCTCGTGCTGAAAGCGTTCAAAGATCGCCCCCTCTCTCCAAGGCCTTGCGCGGGGGCAGTTGGTTGAAACGACTCCTCAGCTAGGCCCTTCTCTCTCTAGGAGGCGGAAACATGTTCCCTGGTGCGCTTCGCCGACTTGCTTGCTGTTCCGCCCTGGCCCTCGCGGTCGTCGCCGCGCCGGCTCGTGCGGCCCTCACTCCCTATGATGTCCCGACGCTGACCTCCGAGAGCAGCACCCTCAGCTCCATCACCCTGCGGGTGTGTGGCGGAGCCTCGGGCGCCCCGGCGGGCCTCTCGCTCCAGTGGAAGGAGGCGAGTGACTTCGCCGCCTCGGGCTGGGCGGATGACGGCACCCTCTGCGCGATGGGCATGTCCGGTCAGCCCTCGCTGCAGCACCCCGGCAAGTCGCGCTGGGAGCTCATGCCGGGCGAGTGCGAGACGATCAAGATCGGCGACGTCAACTTCGACGAAACCGGTGTTTCGGGCACGGGCTGTGGCCTCAATGCGCTCGAGTGCGGCAAGACCTATGTGTTCCGCTGGTTCGCCCATGCTGGCCGTGGCTTCGGCCGCAGCGACTGGGGCGGCGACCTCACCGTCTCGACGGCGACCTGCCCGCCTGTCCACTGCAGCTACTCGTTCGGCTACTGGAAGAACCATGGTGGCCCGGCGGCGTGCAGCACGGCTCCGGTGAACGCGCCGAATCCGGCCTGGTGCCCGACGATCCTTTCGGGCGGCCTTCAGCTCGGCAACATCACGTACACGGCCACGCAGCTGTGCGTGATCATGAACACGAATGCGGGTGGCAACGGCCTGATTGCCGCGGCGCACCAGCTCATCGCCGCCAATCTGAACCTCTGCAGCGGCGCCAACGGCTGCGCTTCGCTCCAGAGCGCGATGGCGTCGGTGAACGCGGCCATCGGCAGCACCAACCTCTACACCCTCGCCACCGTCGGTTGCAGCGGCAGGCCGGGGAGCCGTCCGGCGGGCTGTGGCTCGGCCGTGCCGGCGGGTAATGCGGATCTGGCGGCGTTCAACGAGGGCGGCCTCTGCCCCCAGAACTGCCATGGTTCGAGCACCAAGTCCGAGGAGGCCAACGAGTCCTCGGCGGCACCCCTCAAGTCGTCCTGGGGCCGTCTGAAGAGCGTCTATCGGTAGAGTTCCAGGGCAGGGCTGGGTGACCGGTCCTGCCTGAAGCACAAAGCATCAGGGCGGGAGCGAGGCTTCAAACCCTCGTTCCCGCCCATCTGCTTGCTCCCCCGGGCCCTGGGACTGGCTATGCCGGCATGATCACGAGGGCATGGGCAGGAGACGTCTATGTGAGAAGGGGGAAGGGGCGACGCCCTCGAGTGACCGCGGGACTCGAGCCAAGCCGAGACTGGCAGAGGACGGGTAAGGGAAAAAAAAATCAGTATCCCGGAGGCCGTG
>JBJSXZ010000080.1:0-5302 GCA_046086645.1 Candidatus Limnocylindrus sp. | reverse complement strand
CCCGTGCCGCGATCGCGCAAAGATGAGCGCCTCTTCGCCGCTCATGCCGTGTACGCCGACCTGGATACGCACACGGCGCTGATAGCCCGAAGATGCGGGATACGTCTCGTCAACGACAGGGTTCTGTGTGACGATGCGTACGCCATCGAGCGTGTCAACGATCTTCTGGAAGCCCTTGAAGTTCACCATAACCGAGTAGTCGATGGGGATGCCGTAGAATTCACTGAGCATGGCGCGAAGAGCCGGCATCGGCCCGTCGGAGAAAACATCAGGATGGCGGCGAGCGATTGCGTAGTAACTGTTGATCTTGTTGTTATACGCTTCACCATAGAGACCTTGCGCGCTGGGTGGGACGGGGAAGTCGACCGTGTCGCGCGGAATACTAAACATCGTCACCGAACCCTTGATCGGATCAACACTCGCAACTATTAAGGTATCGGTATTGAAATCGGCGCTGCCGCCGCGTTGGTCGATTCCGACAAGAAGCACATTCAGTCGACTCTTCCCATCCCAGTGTGCTGTGCCGCCACTCGGATCTGGAGCCGTTGAGCCATCTGGATTACTGAAGATGCCGCCGACGAGATCGGAGGCGGTGGCGATCCATCCACTGAGATAGAGATGCAGGCTGCTGCTCACGATAACTGCGAGCGCGAGGCCAACAAGTGAACTGATGAGCGGGCGTACGCCGCCGACACGAACAAGTGAGCCGCGCCACGCGTCGATGGCAGCTGTGGCGCGCCAGATGCCCGCGAGGATGTTGATGATGCCGGCCACGCTGAGGCCGAGCGGCGAGATCAGTGCGCCAGCGAGGCCGCCAAGCCCGTCGGCAACGTAGATCCCTGCAACGAGCGCGGTGATGAGAAAGAGCGGGGAGACAAAGAGGAGTGCGGCGTGCCAGCGGCGCTGATAGGCCTGGCCGAGTCCGGGGATGAGCATCGAGAGTACCGCTGCCGTAAAGGCGGAGGAGCGGGGGGCTGGGGTCTGGATGCTCATATGCGCACGATAGCGCCTCGCTGCGAGAGCGTCGGAGGGCGTGTTTGCCTTCGTGGGGGTGGCGTGGCACGCTCTCACATATGACAGCACCCAGCACCGCCCGTCCGGACCTTGTCGCACTCGAACACGCGATGCTCGCGCGTTGGCGCGCCGAGGGAACATTTGAGCGTCTGCGCGCACAGACAGCTGGCGGTACCCCGTGGTCATTCTTAGACGGCCCGATCACCGCAAACAATCCGATGGGGGTGCACCACGCATGGGGACGCACCTACAAAGATCTCTTCCAACGCTTTCAGGCCTCGCTTGGAAAAGAATTGCGTTGGCAGCAGGGATTTGACTGCCAGGGGCTTTGGGTAGAGGTAAACGTTGAACGAGAGCTCGGTTACACCTCAAAGCGACAAATTGAAGAGCAAGGGCTCGCGGGCTTTATCTCACTCTGCAAGCAACGCGTCCTCACATATGCTGCCCGTCAAACGGAGCAGTCGATCCGGCTTGGGATGTGGATGGACTGGAACAAGCCAGACGAGCTCTTGAAGCTTCGCGATGTCCTCGCGCGTGATCCACTCGCAACTGTTGAGATCTCTGGAGCGACTGGAGCCGTAACTGGCAGCGTTGAAGAGGTGATCGGTCGACTCGGCAGTGCAGAGGTGGGCGGCTCGTACTTCACATTTTCGGATGAGAACAACGACCTGATTTGGACCTTCCTTGCAAAATGTCACGAGCGTGGCTGGCTCTACAAAGGGAATGACAGCATGCCCTGGTGCGCCCGCTGCGGCACGGGGATCAGCCAGCATGAGATGACGGAAGGGTATGCCGATCGCGAGGACCCTTCCGTTTACTTCGCGCTCCCGCTCGTTGATCGGCCGGGTGAGGCACTGGTTGCCTGGACCACCACACCGTGGACGATCCCAGCGAATGCTGCAGCGGCAGTGCATCCCGACCTTGACTACGACCTCGTTGAGTTTGATGGGCGCAAACTTTGGATCGGCAGTGCACGACGTGCCGCAACGCTCGGCGGCGGTGCACCTCGCGCAACGGCGATCGAGACGCGCAAGGGTGCCGAGCTTGTTGGGTGGCGCTACCGCGCACCGTTTGACGATCAGCCTGCAGTTGCTGCAGCACTCGGCGCTGACGGTGCCGCTCACCGCGTCCTTGCATGGACGGAGGTCGGGGCTACGGAGGGCACCTGCATCGTGCACATTGCCCCCGCATGTGGGAGCGAAGACCACGCACTCGGTATCGCCGAGGGGCTGCCGATGATCTCGCCGATTGACGAGAGCGGCATCTACCTTGATGGCTTCGGCGAACTCACTGGCCTCGCTTGGGATGCGGTAACGGAGCGAATCTTTGCTGTGCTAGAAACGGCTGGGAGCCTGGTGCGGCGCGAACGCATCACCCACCGCTACCCGCACTGTTGGCGGTGTTCAACGCCGCTCGTCTTCCGCCTCGTTGATGAGTGGTTTATCAGCATGGGGCCGGTCTATGAGAAGCCGCGAGATCAGCTCTCGCCAGCAGAGATTGCAGCAAGCCTGCGTTACCAGATCATGCAGAGCGTTGATGCGATCACCTGGCATCCTTCATTCGGCTATGAGCGCGAGCTCGACTGGCTCAAGAACATGAGCGACTGGATGATCTCAAAGAAGCGCTACTGGGGCCTTGCCCTGCCGATCTATCCGTGCACGGTATGCGGCACGGTTGAGGTGATAGGTTCCCGCAAAGAACTTGAGTCACGGGCGATCTCAGGGCTAGAAGTACTGAAAGGCCGCAGTGCACACCGTCCGTACATTGATGCCGTAACGATTGCCTGCGCCTCATGCAGCGCACCTGTCTCGCGTATTCCCGATGTTGGGAATCCGTGGCTCGATGCTGGCATCGTCTCGTTTTCAACGATGCGCTATCGCGACGACCCAGAGTATTGGAAGCGCTGGTTCCCCGCAGAGTTGATCACCGAGAGTTTCCCTGGGCAGTTCCGCAACTGGTTCTATTCGCTCCTTGCCATGTCTACCGTTATGGCGGGTGCAGCACCAACGCGGAACGTTTTTGGCTACGGGCTCGTCTTTGCGGCCGATGGACGCCAAATGCACAAGAGCTGGGGCAACTCCATTGAATTTGACGAAGCGGCAGACCGTATGGGCGCTGATGTCATGCGCTGGCTCTTTGCTGGATCGCGCCCCGAAGAGAACGTCCACTTTGGTTGGGAAGCCGCAGACGAGACGCGCCGCCGCCTCCTTGTGCTTTGGAATGTCAATTCATTCTTCTCCGCATACGCCGAAGCTGCGCAGTGGAGTCCAACTGCATCGGCCCCCGAACCTTCCCAACGCCCAGTTATCGACCGCTGGATCTTGAGTCGATCTGCCGAATTGGCAACACGCGTCGAGCACGCGTTAGCGAGTTACGATCCGCAGCGCGCCGTACGACGCCTTGAAGAGGGGATTGACGAGCTCTCGAACTGGTATCTCCGCCGCACGCGCGATCGCTTTACCGCAGGTCCAGGTGCTGATCGCGATGCGGCGTTCGCCACGCTGCACGCCGCCCTCCTGACCCTCTTGCGTGTGGCAGCGCCGATCTCGCCGTTCATGACGGATGCGCTCTATCGCGAGCTTGCGGGGCAGCCAGTCGATATCGGCACGCCACAGGCCCTGACGGAACCACTCGCCGCTGCCATTGCCGGTGGCCGCGCACCTTCGTCTATCCACCTGCTCCCGTGGCCGAGCCGTGAGAGCGCTGGGTGGCGCGACGAGGATCTTGAAGGAGCGATGGCGATGGTGATTCGCGCTGCAGAACTCGGGCGTGCTGTGCGTTCAGCCGCTGGTATTCGCACGCGACAGCCACTGAGCCTCGCACGCGTGGTACTTGGCTCCAGTGACTCGGCCTCATCAGAACTCCTCACTATCCTCGGTGATGAGTTGAACGTCCAGCGTGTTGAGCAGGTGGATGATGCCTCGGGACTCTTTGAGCGACGCGTCAAGGTGCTCTTGCCAAAGGTTGGGAAGCGACTTGGCGCATCAATGCTGGCGGTGGTGCAGGCGGCACGTGAAGGCGCCGTGGAGTTCCTTCCCGGCGGTAGCGTTAGGATTGCGGGCATCGAGTTGGCGTCGGATGAGATTGAGATACAGGCGGCGGCACGTGACGATCGTCATGTAGCGGAGCGAGACGGCGTGGTTGTTGAGCTCGATATTACGCTCACCCCTGAGCTTCTTCTAGCCGGCGATATTCGCGAGTTGACGCGCGCGATCCAAGAGGCGCGCAAGGTCGCGGATATGGTGGTGAGTGAGCGTGCCGATGTCGCGATCTACGGCGGGTCTAGCGAGCTATCGGCGCGTCACAGGGAAATCGCTCACGCTGTTGGCGCCGAGAGTGTCACCTTCCATGCATCCGCGACTCCAGCACATGCGGTGAACGTGCGCATCTCGAGTGGCGAAGTGGGCGTTGTCGTCCGACGAGTAGGGGCATGAAGCGCCAGCTTTTCGCCGGCCTGAGCCTGCTGATCATTGTGATCGACCGAGTCAGCAAAGGCTGGATTGCCGCCCAAGTACCCGGCGGCCAGCAGATTGAACTCCTTGGGTCATACCTTCGCCTTGTGCATGGCGAGAACCGAGGCGGCCTCTTTGGTCTCTTACAGGGAAGCGCACCACTTCTCGGCCTTTTGAGCATCGGGGTCATCGTTGGCCTCATCGTTTTCCATGAGCGTGAGTCAGGGGTGCGTCCGACGCTCCTGACACTTGGCGTGGCAGGGCTCGTCGGTGGTGCAATCGGCAATCTCATTGATCGATTTACGTTCGGCTACGTGTTGGACTTTATCGACATGGGGATCGGGAGTTCACGATTCTGGACTTTCAACGTAGCAGACATGGGGATCACCGTTGGGATCTGCCTCCTCCTCGCAGACGGACTTCTTCCGGCCAAAAGTCGCTGGCGCATCTGATGAGCGAGCGACGACTGATCGATCTTCCAATCCCAGCTGAGGCGGCACGCCAGCGTGTCGATCGGTTTGTTGCAGACCGCGCGGGACTCTCGCGCACATTTGTGCAGCGGCTGATCAGCCGGGGTCACCTCACGATGGATGGACAGATCGTACGCGCAAGCAGCACGCTCACGCCAGGCGGCGTGCTCCACTTGGAAATCCCGCCCATTGCAGAGACAACCTTGAGTGCAGAGGATATTCCGATCACCGTCGTCTTCGAGGATGAAGATATTGTCGTCGTGGATAAGCCGGCGGGACTTGTCGTGCATCCAGCACCTGGCCATGCAACCGGCACGCTCGTTAATGCACTGCTCCAGCACGTTGAAGAACTGCCGGGAATCGCTG
>JBJSXZ010000079.1:0-13999 GCA_046086645.1 Candidatus Limnocylindrus sp. | reverse complement strand
CTCACCTGCGCCTTCCCGTCTGGGCGTAGCCAGGGGATGGTGCCGCTGGTGCGAGCTTCGGTGAGTGCGTCCGTGAGCTTGCGCGCGAGCACGAGCGGCAACGGCAGGCCCTCTGGTGTCTCGTCCGTGGCGTAGCCGTAGACGATCCCCTGGTCGCTCGCCCCAATCGCGCCGTCTTTTTTGATCACTCCCTGAGCAATGTCCTGGCTCTGCGGGTCGATGGTGACGCGCACGCTGCACGTCTCGGGATCAATCCCCTCCTTGGCGCTTCTATACCCCGCGTCGCGGATCACGCGGCGCGTGATGGTCTCAATCTCCGCGTGGCTCAGCGGATCTGCGCTTGCCACCTGGCCAAAGACCCAGACCTCGTTGCCGCTCGCCGCGGCCTCAATACCGCAGCGCGTGTACGGATCGCGTACCAGATGTGCGTCTAGCAGCGCGTCGCTGATCTGGTCGCAGAGCTTGTCCGGGTGCCCGAGCGTCATTGATTCGCAGGTGACGATCCTGCTGTGCGTCGTATTTAGGTGCATCACAACCTCCGTGCCGCAAGGGCAAACAACAACATCAAGAAGATGAAGGCATAGAACGTGAGGATCCCCTTGAACGCCCCAACGAGCCACCGCACGATCGATTCACCCAGCGACGGGCGCGGGGTGCGAATGCGCGGAATTACGGGTGCGGGCGGTGCCTTCACCACGGGTTTCGGCGCCAACGTTCGCGCTGATGCGGAGCATGCGATCGTCTCCACCACCGTTGGCGTCTTCCACGCGATGCGTTCGGCAAACGTCTTGCTCGGATTCCGTAATGCCTGGCTCAACAAATGGCGCGGCGGCACGTGCGTGCCTCGGCAGGTACCTGCCGTACGCAAGTCCAGCCGCCCACAGGCGATGCACTCGAGCGGTTCGCCATCCACATCCCACAGGTGGAAGCTGTGGGAGGTGCCGTCCCAACCGAGGCTCCTCCCGCCCTGCCCCCAATCGATGACGAAGTAGCTCCCCGCCGGTGTCAGGTGCACGCCGAGCGAGCGCTTTCCCCCACGCCAATACTCATCGGGGTAGAACGTTGCGCCGGCAAGTTTTCCATCGCGCGCCATGGCGCTCACGGCCGAGCCCGGGCTGATGTACGCAGCGCGCGCCGCCTCGCGGATATGTGCACGCGCGGGGTCGCACAGAAAGCCTGGGTCGGCTGCGCAGAGCGTGACGCGCGTGGTGAAACCGATGACGTGGCTCATAGGGCCTCCAAGCTCGCCTTAACGCGGAACTCGTAGAAGAGCGATCGTGCCATGAGCCTGCGTTCCACAATCGAGACGTGCGGTTGAATGCCGTTGTGCAGTGCTTCGAGCACTGCATCTGCACCAGGGAGCTCCATCTCGTTCTGGCGCAGCAGGAGTGCGCAGCCGTCGTTCGCTGGCGTACCCTCGCCGAGGAACTCGAGCTCGAGCATCCCGTGACGCGGGCCGATCGGCCAGAGGCTGATAAACCGCAACGCGCGCCACCGACCCGCATCGTCTAGCCATACGGGCGTTGGCTCACCAGATGGTGTCGTCTCCTTGCCAAGCAAGATCCAATCTTGCGCCGCGTTGAGCGCCTCTTCGATCGAGGTGTACCCAGAACTGAGTGTCACATCGAAACCATTCGGCTGCGTGAAATCACTCACCACCCAACGGCCCGGGGTCTTCGCCGGCTTGATCGTGATGCCACCCGAGTCGGGCTCATCGACCTTGCGCACGATCGTCTCATCGCCGCTATCGGTGCGCGTGAGGCGCGGATCAAGCGTGAATGCCGGTGCCTGGTTCTCTCCTGTTGCCATGTTCGTTCCTCCCAGTTCGACCGGCTTGGGCCGGCGCCTGGGGCACGACGCAACGCAGGACGCCAGGGTGTGGCGCTGGTCCGCGTCGGACCCGTCCGCATCGCCAGTCAGCGTTGGCACCGTTCCGGCCCCCGGGTTGGGGATCCGTTGGTTGCCGCACCTTCGTCGAGCTGAATCTCTCCGGTGCTCTCGATGCGCGTCACCATTTGGGTGACGGGGTCAGTATATCAGGGTAGTTGTGCCAATTGTGTGGCACGAGGCAATAGAAGCCGTCGGTTACTACCCGAGCCTGATACCGGTACGGAAACTACCCGATTGAACGGTTCAGGTCGAAAGGAGACGCTTCTTTTCTGCCTCGAACTCTTCTTTTGACAGAACCCCTGCATCCATCAAGCCCTTGAGCTTTAGCAATTCTTCTGCCCTTGATGGTGCACCAGTGCTCGTAGATGTCGGAGGAGCATCTTGCGCTGCATTGATGAGCCCGCGCAATGTTTTGACTCCGGCCTCTGTAACGGATTTGTTTGTATTGAGCCTGGGTAGTCCGATCGCATTGGGCGAAGCGAGTGCTTCTTCTAAATCTTCTGGCAACGCTAATCCCGCACCTCACCTCAGGAGAATCGTCTGGCCGTACTCCTTTTGGGCGCTCTACTGCGCCGGGTTTACACTTCTTCCCATGAGTGGCGAGCGCCGCGAGGCGCGATTGGTTCTGGCGGTGGCAGCGGGGGCATTGCTGCTGAGCGAAGGGGTGGCGGCGATCGTGCCAGGGGCGCTCTCCTTGAGTGGAGCCGCGGGGGCTGCGGTCATTGCGCTGCAGCCGCCTGGGGCGAAGGAGCTCGTCACGAGCCTCTTCGGCACGGCCTCCAAGGGGGTGCTCCAACTGCTCGCCGCGGGGGTCGGACTCGGCCTCGTGGGGCTGCTCGCACGCTGGCGGCCGCGCGCGGTGCAGCCCGCCGCCTGGATGACGGGCTTCGCGTTGACTGGTTCGGCAATCTTCTGGGGTGGGGTGCCGGGAATCTGGGCGATTGTCGCGGTTGCCGTGCCCGCCTTCTTGGCCGGGCGCATCCTCGAGGTACACGAGGCGCGCGACGATGGCGATCGGCGCGCCTTCCTTCGTGCCTCGGGCGGAATGGCGATCGCTGGCGGACTCGCGTTGCTCGTGGGGCGTACGCCACTGCGCCAACTCTTCGGTCTCGATGCGCGCGGCGCGAGCGAGCTCCCCGACGCAGTGATCAGCGCGCCACCACCAACCGGTGCGCAGTCGTTTGACATTCCGGGGATCTCGCCCATCATCACGCCGGTCGCATCGTTCTATCGCATCGACACCTCGCTCTCACCGCCGGCGATCGACGCGACGCGCTGGTCGATTCGCATCGACGGGATGGTCGAGCGACCGCTCGAGTTGACGTATGACGATCTCCGTGCAGAGCCGCAGATCGAGATCTACTCGACGATGGCCTGCATCTCCAACGAGGTCGGTGGCGATCTCGTTGGCACGGCGAAGTGGAGCGGGGTCTCGTTGCAGTCGCTCCTCACGCGCGCCGGTGTGCAGGCGGGCGCGACACAACTCTTTAGTCGCTCAGTCGACGGATGGAGTGCTGGCTTCCCGATCGCGTGGGCGCTTTCACCCGAGCGGCAACCACTCGTTGCGATCGGCATGAACGACGAGCCGCTCACCCGCGATCACGGATTCCCCGCACGGCTTGTCGTGCCGGGCCTCTTCGGCTACGTCAGCGCCACGAAGTGGCTCGACAGCATCGTCGTGAATCGCTTCGAAGATGCGACGCCATACTGGCTCGAGCTCGGCTGGGTTGCCGATGGGACGATGGAGTCGCAGGCGCGCATCGAGGTGCCCCGCTACGGGTCGCGCCTCCCCGCCGGCCCGGTGCAGGTTGCCGGTACCGCCTGGGCGCCCGACCGGGGGGTGCGGGCAGTCGAGATCTCGATCGATCGTGGCCCCTGGTCACTCACCGACCTGAGCCTCCCCCTCTCGAGCGCCACCTGGGTGCAGTGGCGGGCCACCTGGCAAGCCACCCCAGGAGAGCACGAGATCCGCGTGCGAACGACCGACGGCTTCGGCGAGGTGCAGCCGACCAGCCCCGCCGATGGCCGCTACGAGGGGCTCCTCGGTGCCTACCGGGGCCACCACGCCATTTCGGTCTCCATAACGGGATAAATACTGAGCGGCATTCATTTTTTTTCTCGCCTACCCTATCCGTCTCATGCAGATTGATCTCGCGGCGATTCGCGCGTCTCTTCACCTTTGGTATCTCTTCGTACCCGTTGGGATTCTCCTCTTCGCCGTTGCCGCCCTGCCGCGCTTCACGCGACTTCCAAGCAGTTCGCCCTGGACACGCTTCGCGCTCGGATTCTTCTTGATGGCGCAGCTCTCGGCG
Organism: Candidatus Limnocylindrus sp.; assembly: GCA_046086645.1. Classification (GTDB taxonomy): domain Bacteria; phylum Chloroflexota; class Limnocylindria; order Limnocylindrales; family Limnocylindraceae; genus Limnocylindrus. Next base: position 9,797 of record JBJSXZ010000079.1, on the reverse strand, counting down.
ATCAGCCTCTCAAACACGGAATATGCATCCGTGCCACTTGGCGGTGAGGTGCTCCGCCTCATCCCCCTTGTGCAGTTTGATCCCTCGCTCCTGCAAACCTCCTGGCTCCCCGACCAGTTCTTCTTGGGGTGGGTGAATCTGCTTGTGGCAGCGTTCGCATTTCCCGATCGATTGCGCAATGCGGTGATCGCAACCGTCGTCTTCTCTGGCATTGGACTCGAGCTGAATCAGGCAGGCGTCAACGCGTCGGGAATCTTGCCGCAATACCGCATTGATATTCACGATGTGCTCGTGCGATCTGCCGGCGCGATCGCCGCGGCCTTCCTCTTACTGCGAGCACGACATATCGTCAATAATCGCGCCGTGGACGCGCGAAGAAAACCGTCGCGCGCCACGCATGCTGCAACCCAGGCGCCGAGTAGTGTGTTGATGATTCGCCCCGCGGGATTCAGCCCGAATCCTGAGACCGCGGTCGACAACAGCTTCCAGGGCGCGGCGGTGAGCGACCCTGAGGAGCGACGCCAGGTTGCGATTGCCGCTGCAATCGAGACGGCGGTTGTCGCAACGGCGCTGCGCGGGGCCGGGGTTGAGGTGATCATGTACGACGACCGCCCTGGCATCGACACCCCCGACTCGGTCTTCCCGAATAACTGGATCTCCACCCACGACGACGGGCGCATCGTCCTCTACCCGATGGCAACACCGAGCCGGCGCCGCGAGCGTCGGATGGATGTGGTCGAAGGGCTTGGCGAGCGCTTTGAGGTGGGGCAGCTCCTCGACCTCTCCCCACTCGAAACCGAGGGGCGCTATCTGGAAGGGACAGGCGCCCTCGTGCTCGACCACATCCACCGCATCGTCTATATGGTGCGATCCGGGCGAGCAAACGAGGCGGCCCTCGACCAGTGGTGCGACGCAATGGGCTACACGGCCGAGGTCTTCGACGCCGTCGACCAGGGGGGGCGGCCGATTTACCACACGAACGTGCTCCTCTCGATCGGCACGGAGTTCGTGGTCGCTGGGCTCGACTCGATCCCCAACCCCGACGATCGAGCACGAATCGGGGCGCGCCTGGCCGAATCGGGGAGGGAGATCGTGGCGATCGACCCGCACCAGGTGGCCGAGTTCGCGGGGAACGGGCTCGAGCTTGCCGGCCGCCAGGGACGGATCTTCGCCCTCTCAACCCGCGCCGTCGCTGCGCTCCGCCCCGACCAGATCGCCACGATCGAGCACTCGACCCGCATCGTCGCTGTCGCCATCCCCACCATCGAGCGGTCAGGTGGCTCGCTGCGCTGCATGCTCGCAGGGATCCATCTCCCGCCGCGGCGCACCCCCGCCGTCTAGCATCGCGCCGCGCCGCTTCACAAACGGGCGCAAGTCTGGCACCCTATGCATATCGGGGTCCAAAGTGCCCCGGGAGTTGTAATGAGGTGAACACCATGGCTGTTGCCAAGAAGAAGGCTGCCAAGAAGGCAGCTCCTAAGAAGGCTGCCAAGAAGGCCGTCAAGAAGGCCGCTCCTAAGAAGGCTGCCAAGAAGGCCGTCAAGAAGGCCGCTCCTAAGAAGGCTGCCAAGAAGGCCTCGAAGAAAGCTGCTGCACCTGCTGCTGCAAGCGGCTGGAGCATTTTCGGAAAGTAAGCCTCAACACGGATCGCGCACTGCGCGAACTGTGGAGTAGCTAACAAAGAACCCCGTCCTGTTGGGACGGGGTTCTTTCTTTGCACAGTCGTGCCGCTTGGCGCACGGGCCAATGCAACGATGCCTCGCGCGTGGTTCGCATGTTCATCATCATGTGGTGCGAATGCTTTTGGAATCGCTCTCCCTGCTCCGTGCCCCACACCTGTGCTTCGCATTGGAGATCGACAAACAGCGTGAGGAGTGTGCGATCACTTCCCGCACCGAGGGCGATGCGATTGGCAATCCGCACCATCTCATCGTGCGCCCGATCAAACTGGCCACGACGATTCATTTCACGTGCACGCTCACGCGCCCGACCGGCATAAGGTTGGGTGACAACATGATCGATTGCTCTGGTACGTGGTTGGACGCCGTTCGCCGCCGTGTCGGCATGGGTCTGGGTGAACGCCTGGTGCTCAAACACCTGCTCGCCGCCCGCTGCTCATCCGTGGAGCTCGGCGGCTAGCGGAATCCCCTCTTGGAGCCTGAGCCGCCTACGGCTCAGCGCTGGACCTTGACCCCCTGCGTCGAGTGAACTAGGCGTTTGCCTCGAGCTCACGATAGTGCTCGATCATGCGCCCAAGGCCCTCGCGGAGCGAGACGGTTGGAACCCAGCGCAAGAGGCTCGTCGCACGCTGAATGTCGGGGCAGCGCTGGAGCGGATCGCCCTCGCGCTCCGGTGGCATTGGAACGTTCACGATCTCACTCGGTGCGGCAACGAGGTCGACGACGGTTTCGGCGAGTTCCCGCATCGTGCATTCAGCAGGGTTGCCAAGATTGATCGGGAGCTGATCCTCTTGCTCGGTGATGGCGATGAGTCCGCGCACAAGATCGCTGATGTAGCAAAAGGATCGGCTCTGGGAACCGTCGCCATACAGGGTGAGCGCTTCACCAGCGAGTGCCTGACGAATGAATGTGCTGACGACGCGTCCATCGTCTGGACGCATGCGCTCGCCGTACGTATTGAAGATGCGCACGATGCGTGAGTTCAGTCCGCGCGTGCGCTGGTTCGCCATCGTGAGTGCCTCACTGAATCGCTTCGCCTCGTCGTAGCAGCTCCGTGGGCCGATCGACGAGACGTTGCCCCAGTACGTCTCTGGCTGCGGGTGGACGAGCGGGTCACCGTAGACCTCGCTCGTTGAGGCCAGGAAGAAGAGCGCAGAATCTGCCAGCGCGCGGTCGATCAGGTTGCTCGTGCCAACACTCCCGACGGCGAGGATCTCGCGCGGCATGGTCAAGAAGTCGCTCGGCGAGGCGGGGCTGGCGAAGTCGAAGACCATGTCGAACCGCTCCACCATTGGGCCGCGCGTCGGCAGTGGCTGGGTGATGTCGTGCTCGACAATCGAGCAGCGTGGGTTTGCGAGCGCTCCGACGAGGTTCTTCCGCTGCCCGGTCGCCAGGTTGTCGAGGATCACTACCGCATCGCCACGCTCGAGCAATGCGTCGGTCAGGTGCGAGCCGATGAAGCCCGCGCCGCCAGCAAGAAGGATGCGCCTGCTCATCGCCCAGCGCCCTGATACGTCACCCCGCTCCGACGCCAAAGCTCCCGGTCGAGGTGGTTGCGGGTGTCGACCACGTTGGCCTGCCGCATCTGCGCGCAGACGCTGCTCGGCTCAACCTCTCGGAACTCACTCCACTCGGTAAGCACCACCAACACGTCTGCGGCGCGTGATGCCTCGAGCGCCCCAGACGCTATGTGGAGGTAGGTCGGGATACCGGCGCGTGCCGCCGTAACTGTCGGGTCGAACACCTGGATTCGTGCGACCCCTGCCTCGTGGAGACGAGCGCACACCTTGAGCGCCGGGGAATGGCGGAGGTCGTCGGTTCCCGCCTTGAAGGTCAGCCCCCAGACCGCGATGGTCGCACCGACCAGCCTCCCGCCAACCGCAGCCGCAATCTTTGCGACCACTCGATCGATCTGCTCCTCATTCGTCTGGATCACACTCTTGAGGAGGTGGAAGTCGTTGCCGGCATCCGCTGCGATCGTAACGAACGCCTGCGCATCTTTCGGGAAACAGCTCCCGCCCCATCCCGGCCCTGCAGCGAGAAATTGCGCACCAATGCGCGGGTCTGCGCCCATGCCTGCGGCGACATCCTGCACGTCGGCACCGACCTGCTCGCAGATTGCGGCAACGGCATTGATAAAGGAGATCTTCGTGGCCAAGAACGCGTTGGACGCGTATTTGATCATCTCGGCCGAGGCTGGGTCGGTGATGATGACCCGCGCGGTGGTCTCACCGTAGAGTGCCGCAACTTTTTGACCCGCCTCTCGATCGATGCTTCCGATCACGATTCGATCGGGGTGGAAGAAATCTTCAACCGCAGTTCCCTCACGGAGAAACTCAGGGTTTGAGACCACGTGCACGTCGCTGCGCTTCAACGCCGCTGCAACACGGAGGGTTGACCCGATCGGAAGGGTGGACTTGTTGACCACGATCGCACCCGGCGGGAGCATGCCGCCCACCTCGCGAGCCGCCTCAATGACGTAGGAGATATCTGCCGAACCGTCTGCACGGCTCGGCGTGGGGAGGCAGAGAAAGACGAATGCGGAACCTGCAACTGCCACCGCGAGATCGCCCGTAAACGCGAGCCTTCCTGTGGAAAGTCCCTCGCGGAGGAGCTCTTCGAGGCCCTGCTCGACAATTGGGAGGCTCCCACGGCGCAGCCGTTCGATCTTGGCCTCGTCAATGTCGACACAGGTAACCGTATGTCCCATACGGGCCAGACACGCGCCAGCGGTAAGCCCCACGTAGCCAGTCCCGATCACTGCAATCGTTGCCATTCGTGGGCAAGGCTAGCAGCAACACGCGTCTGCTCTATGCCGCGGCGTTGATCTGTTTCGGGGCCTACGAGACCTGCCTGCGCGCCCGCTGCCGGGCGCCGATGAGCTGCATGAGGTTCTTGGGGAGCGACGGCGGCACGGGAACACGCAGTGGTGCTGGCGCGGAGCCGATAGGCAGATGGCGCGAGAACGATGCGGCAAAGTCGATCTCTTCGAACTCCGTCACCGCCTCCTCGAGGTAGATGGCCGCATCGGCATCAAGTTTCGCGATCAGGTCAGCGATCTCGCCTCCCATTGGTGCGGTAGTGATGAGCAGGCGCTCGCTCGGGTAGGCCCAGGCACAGTAGGCGGTTGCTCCCGCGACATAGACGCTCATCAGGCGGGCACGTTGCTGCGGCTGCGGACGCTTGGAGACATCGGCGCGAACTCGGGCAGGGTGAGTGCTCATGGAGACTCCTTCCGCTTGGGGTCGCACCGACAGCGTCGCGCGATGCCCCAGGAATCACAACGCTACGCGCCGCGTGTGCCACCTTTCTGACACGCCGAAGAATGGTGCTACCAGCCTCGCCGCACCATCTCGAGGAAGATCCGCCCCGCGCTGCGCGCGTCGGTCTCTGCGCGATGCGGCGTGCCGACCTGCGCAAGCCCAAAGTGCGCGAGCGCCTCGGAGAGGCGTGGCCACTTCTCGTTTTCGGGGACGAGGTTCACCATCGTGCAGAACCGATTCGCCTCAGGCACATGCACGCCAAGCCAGGCGAGTCCGTGTCGATCAAAGTCCATGTTGTGGGCGACCACCAGATCCGCGTCTTTAAGTCGCACTTGCATCTCATGCCGCGCAACGCCGCGGTTCACGCCGATTGCATCGATCGCCTCGCTCGTGATCCCTGTCAGGTTGACGATAAAGTTGGAGATCGGAACCTCTGGGTCAACGAGCGTCGACCAGCAATCCGCCTCGACGCCGCGCTCGTAGATCACAACGGCAACCTCGATTACGCCCGTCGATGGGTCGCGTGACCAGATCCCCGTCGTCTCAAAGTCGATCGCCGCCCAGCGACGTGGCGGCTGCCCGCCGAAATGGTTGCGCGGTTCACGAAGGTTCATAGCAGCGATTATGCGCGAGCGCGGGTAGGATCAGCAGATGCACTCTCTCCGCCGCCTCCCCTTTGGTCATGTTCCAGAACGGCTGGTCCTCGCCGGGGCGGCGGCAATCCTCGGCTGCGATCTGCTCGACCCCACCCTCGACGCCCGCATCTATGCCGCCTCAGAGCATGCGATCGGCTCGGCCGCCTGGCTGTTCCATCTTGGGGTGGGGCTGATCCTCCTCGTGACAATCCTTCTCCTGCTTCGCGTTCGCGGCGTCGCGGGGCGCCGTAGCACGGTGCGCGCGCTCCGCATCGCGGTGATCGGCATCATCGGGCTTGTAATCTTCCCGACCGACCCCGGCTGGCAGGTGGTGAGCGTTTCAGGCCGCCTCCACCCGACATTCGCACTCATCGCGGGAGGTGCGCTCCTGTTCGCAGGATCGCGCCTCGCTCACCCGCGGCGCCTACTCATCGACATCGGCCTCTTCTACGGGGCTGGGTTCGCCGGATGGTTCATCGGGGGCGGCGGGGGCGCGGCAGAACGTGCGGCACTCGGCGTGGTGGGATTGCTGCTCTTCCTCGGCGCGCGACGCACGCGCAGCCAACGCTAGGCGCGAACTAGCTCTGGCGTACCGAACTGCGGCCGCTGCTTCGGCGAGCTGCCGTAGCGTGATTGCCGTTGCGTGGGGCCTCGGCTAGACGTGCGGCGATATAGGTCTTCTGCGCGTCAAACGAACTCTCAATTAGTTCTTGCAGATCTGCCTTGGTAATTGGCATGACTGCACTATGCCCGCGCGAGATGCGCAAGATCGTCTTACAGAAGCGATCGGTATCGGGCGCCGTATACCCTACTGCGCGGAAGAGCGGCCCGATCCAGTTGAGGGATCGGGCGTGGAAGGCAATGAAGATCTTCCTCGCAGCTCGCATGCCAGCTGGCGTCGATTCAACATAGCGAACGATTGACCAGAAGCGGAGCTGTTCGTGGTGAAAACGATAGGTCGACTCGATTGTACTGCGGAGTCCCTCTTCCCAGTTCTGCGCATTGAGCGGAATCGAGGTAGCAAGCATGAGGCGCGACCAGTACTCACTCGCCCACTGTTCGTAGATCTCATAGTAGATCGCGTCACGATCGGTGAAGAACTGATATGCGGTTCCTGCTGCAATCTTTGAACGCTTGGCAACGAGCTGCATCGTCACGGCACCTGGGCCGAGTTCGGTGGCAAGTCCGAGGCCTGCGGCAAGAATCTGTGATCGCGTGCGGAGCGCGCGTTCTTGAACTGGCGCGCGGCGACGACCAGCAGTTGTGACGGTGAGAGGGAATGGCGCAGGGGGGAGCGAGTTCGCCGAAACGACGGCTATTTTTGACCTGATGAGCCGCGTGCTCTTTGGCATGGCTACATCGTTGCACAGTCCGAACAGCGCACGCGTACTACGTGAGTACGATTCGCTTCTCGGGGCACCCCCCGCTGGGAGATGCCTAAGGTCAAAGGAATGAGCGCGAACTACTCGGCTGAGCGGCGCAGGTGCTTGATCAGGCGCGCGGCAGCGTTCGCCCCAGGTGCGCCGGTGACGCCGCCGCCCGGGTGCGTCCCTGCACCGGAGAGGAAGAGCCCGTCGATCGGAGTCTCGTGGCGGCCGATCCCATAGAGCGGGCGCCACTGGGCAAACTGGTCGAATCCTTCGTTCACATGCATCGCGTGACCGCCGCTCGCGCCCCAGTCTTTCTCGAGGTCGGCAGGCGTGATGAGCTGGCGCGCAACAACTCGCTTGCCGAGCCCTGGCGCAACAGATTCGAGCACGCTCATCGTGCGATCAGCTAACTGCTTACGCTCTGCCTCGCCCCAACCACCCGTAAGGTTCGCTGGCGCGTACTGCACGATTGCGCTTACGACATGGCGCTTATCGGGCGCTAGGCTCGGATCGATGAGCGTGGGAATCAGGGCCTCGACCACCGGCGTCTCGCTCATCTCGCCGTATTTGCTTGCGTCGAAGGCCTTCTCGATGCCGAGCACGTTGTTGAGGATGACGATGCGACCGCGCAAGAGAGTCTGCGCCGATGGGCCACTTCCTGCGGCAGTGAAGTCAGGAAGACGATCGAGCAAGAGATTCAACTTTGCAGTGACCCCATTGCTGCGCGTGGCGCGCAGGCGGCGACGAAGTTCAGGGCCAGTCGCCTCGACGCCGAGCAAGTTGAGGAGTGTCGTCTTTGGGTCGAGTGTAGAGAGCACATAGGGTGCTGTGATCTCTTCGCCGCTCGCCAGCGCGACGCCGGTCACGCGGCCGTCGCGCTCGGTGATCGCAACCACCTGCGCACTGGTGCGAATCTCTGCGCCGAAGCCACGTGCCGCAGTGGCGAGTGCTTCGATGATTGCGCCAGGGCCCCCGATTGCAACGACGGTCTGTCCGGCAGCGCCACCATCGGCACCGTCGCCGGTGATCCCGTCGAAGAGGAGGGTTGCCCCAGTTCCTGGCGACATCGGCCCAACAGCGTTGTAGATTGCCGCGCGCCACGAGATGAGGGCGAGGAGGTGCTCGTCGTCGAGGTACTCGCCGACGAGGTCGGCAGCCGACATCGGCAGCATGCGGAGGATCTCTCGCCCATCGCCCTCCTGGAGATCGGTGAACGGGGCGCGGAAGGCGAACCCGGCAAGGAGTTCGGCAACCGACTTGCCACCGTCGAGATCGGGAGCAACCCCATCGAGCACCTCGGCAAAATATGCGCCGATTCGGCGCAGCCGACCATCGAGCTTCAGATATCCCGCGGCCGTCGTGGTGCCGTTGGGTCGCTGGGCGAGGGCGGCGGCCGTCTTCTCGGCATCGCGCCAGAGGGTGATCGAGGTGCCGTCGGTTGGATGCGGCGCGAAGACCCGCGTCTCTGGTTCAATGAGGCGCACCGAGCCGCCGAGGCCGAGGTCGCGTGCGATGCGTGGACGGAAGCGTCCCACCGTGTGGGCAAGCATCGGCGCACGCACGCCATCGATGGACGCGGTGAGTGCCATGCCACCGAGTTCGCTCCGCGCCTCAACGACGATCACGCGCATCCCTGCGCGCGCAAGATAGCTTGCCGCAACGAGGCCATTGTGCCCGCCGCCGAGCACCACGACGTCGGCCGAGGCCGAGCCGGTCGATCGCTTCTGCACCACGCCACTCATTCGCCCACCTGCGCCTTGCTCTTCAAGATCTCGAGGGCCGCGAGGCGACCAGGGGCCGCCATGATCCCTCCGCCCGGGTGGGCCGATGAGCTCGCAAGCCAGTAGTCGCGGATCGGTGTCTTGTAGCGCGCCCAACCACTCACGGGGCGATTGAACGCCATCTGCTGCACTAGGATCTCGCCCTGGAAGATATTACCTTCGGTGAGGCCGATCGTGCGCTCAAGATCGAGCGGCGTCATCACCTGGCGGCCAACGATCTTGTCGCGGAAGTCGGGGGCGAACTCAGAGATTGTGTCGACAACAAGATCACCGAACTGCTCCTTGATGTTGTCCCAGCCGCCATGCTCGGGTGCCAATTTGTGTGGCGCGTACTGCACGAATGCGGTGGCAACATGCTTCCCTGCCGGTGCCATCGTTGGATCGGTGAGCGTTGGGATCAGCATGTCGAGGAAGGGGCGCTTGCTCGGATGGCCATGTTTCGCGTCGTCGTACGCCTTCTCCATATAGTCGGGGCTCGGCGAGATGCTCACCGTGCCCATCAGGTGGCCGTTTCCTGGTGGGGCCGCCGTAAAAATTGGGAGGGCGTCGAGGGCGAAGTTCACCTTCGCCGAGCTGCCACGGAACTTGAAGTTGCGGATCGCCGTCTCGAAATCGGTGGGGAGCGAACCCGTTGGGAGCATGTCGAGGAAGGTGTGCTTCGCATCAGCGGCAGAGACGATCGTGTCGGCATAAAGCTCTTCGCCCGACTCTAGTGCCACGCCAACAGCACGGTCACCCTTGAGGAGAACCTGCTTTACGGGCGCGTCGGTTCGTGTGGTGGCACCAAATGATTGGGCGGCGCTCGCAATTGCCGCAGCGACCGCGCCTGTTCCACCCTGCGGCAGCGCCCACTCCCGGAACGAGCCGTCGATTTCACCAAAGTAGTGATGGAGAAAGACCATCCCCGTGCCTGGCGACTTGATTCCAAGGAAGGTACCGATGATTCCCGACGCCGACATCGTGGCAACGAGCGGCTCGCCCTCAAACCAGCGAGAGAGGAAGTCGTAGGCGCTGCCGGTGATCAGATCGAGGAGAGCACCCTTTGTGCGCATCGGCAGATGGCCAACAT
>JBJSXZ010000078.1:0-1178 GCA_046086645.1 Candidatus Limnocylindrus sp. | reverse complement strand
CTTCACGACGTCACCCTTCTTCACGCCAGCATTCGGCGTCGCTTGCTTCACGGCCGCAACGATGATGTCGCCGACACCGGCGGTCGTTGCGCGGGAGCGTCCGAGGATTCGGAAGCACTCAACAACCTTGGCGCCGGAGTTGTCGGCAACACGAAGTCGCGTACCAGTCTGAATCACAGCGAGCCCCCTTCCTTTGCACGCTCGACAACGTTCAAGAGGTTCCAGCGCTTGCGGGCCGAACGTGGTCGAGACTCTTCAACGGTCACAAGGTCGCCCACCCTGGCAACGCTTGCCTCGTCATGCGCCATGAACTTCGCCGTGCGGCGAATCACGCGCTTGTAGACGGCGTGGCGCTGAAGTCGCTCGACAGCGATCACGATGGACTTTGCCCCCGCGATGCTTGTTACGCGACCCGTCTGGGTCTTTCGCTTACCGACTGTCATATCTGCCATTGCCTAGACTCCCTGTGCTTTCTGGCTTGCTTGGCGCTCAGCAAGCACCAACATGAGGCGAGCGATGCTCTTGCGCGTCTTGTTGATCGTGCTCGTATCCTTGAGCTGGCGCGTTGAGAGTTCGAATCGAGCCTGCCAGAGGTCGCGCTTTGCATCGGCGATCGCCTGCACCAGCTCTGCATCGGTCATGTTGCGAACGGCGGCGATGTCCATGATCAAGCCTCCTCTCCCTTGGCTGGCTTCACTGGCTTAACAAGCTCTGGCTCCTTCGGAGCATCAGTTGCCGCGGGCACTGGAGCCTCGTCCTCAAGCGGAAGGCCGAGTGCAACCTTCTGGAGGAACTTCTTGCCGAACACCACTTCGCCAAGTGCGGCATCACGCTCAAGCGTGACCGTGCTCACCGGCAACTTCATCGAAGCGAGGCGGAATGCCTCCGTCGCCTCTGCGCGGGTGATTCCAGCAACCTCGAACAAGATGCGTCCTGGCTTCACGACCGCCACCCACTGATCTGGCGCGCCCTTACCGGACCCCATGCGTGTCTCTGCAGGCTTCTTCGTGATCGGCTTGTCGGGGAAGATTCGGATCCATACCTTTCCTCCGCGCTTAATCGAGTGCGTCATTGCGCGACGCGCAGCCTCGATCTGGCGAGCCGTGACCCAGGCGCATTCCGTCGTAGCAAGACCGTATTCGCCGAACGCAACGTTGCGGCCGGCCTTTGCAGGGCCA
>JBJSXZ010000077.1:0-1416 GCA_046086645.1 Candidatus Limnocylindrus sp. | reverse complement strand
ATCGCACCGGCTCGATGAGCAGCGAACGCGGGAGCGTTCGTCTCGCCCGACCAACCGACCTACCCGCCCTCGCAGCACTCTCTCGCACGGCACGACACTCGCTCGGCCTCCCGCTCGAACCAGAAGCGCTGAGCCTCTACCGACTCTTTCGTGTGCCGCTCGGCCTGCTCCGCGCGAGCGACTTGATCTGGGTGAGCACCGACTCAAGAACGATCGATGGGCTCGTGCGTATCGATGCAGATGCACATGGTGACTGGAGCATTGTCGAACTTGATGCGATCGGCAGTCGCGATCAGCGCGAGGTGCGCATGTCGATGATCGACCGTGTGGTGCGCGAGGCAGGGCGCCGCGGGGTGCCACGCATCCACGTTGCATGTGCCGATGTGCACGAAAATACTGAGCTGCTCGCTGCTTCTGGATTTCGCGCATATGCAGACGAGATGATCTTCTTGCGGCACGCGGCACCAGCGCCAGCGCGTCCTACGGGAATGCAGATGCGACCACTGCATGCGAGTGATGCGCACGATCTTGCGCGCGCGTATGCGCAGACGACGCCAGCGAACGTCCTCCATGTCGAAGACTTCTCGTTGCGCGAGTGGGGACAGGCTGCAACCGGATGGGCGCCGCGTGCATCGATCTCACCCGCGCTGCGCTTAGGTGAGAGCGCTGCCTTCGCCTTAAGCACCGAGCCAGCAGGCGCACTTGCGGGGTGGCTACTTGCGGGCGTGGCGAGCGAGTCGGGCGAGCGGCACCCCCATGCGCTCCGCATCTTCCTGCGCCCCGACGTTGACCCAACGTTGGCGATTGCGCTCGGACTCAATGAGATCGGTGATCGTGCGACAGCACGTGGCACTGACAGAAACCCAGTTTTGGCAGTTGTGCGCGGCTATGAGGCGGGCCTCAAGGCGCCGCTGGCCGCGGCGGGCTTCCTCCCCGTTGGCCACGTGCGCCTTTATCTCCGCGAGAGCCGTGTACGCCTGACCGCGCCAGCCCTCTTTCCTGCCACAGGGTAGGCCCGCAACCCTGCGCCGCGGTAGGATCGTACGAATGAGCGTTGCTCGCGATCCCCTCACCAGTGCCCAGGCAGGCACACACGATGAGGCCATTGTCGACGATCTCGAACTTCTCCTCGCCTGCCTGCCAGGCGAAATCGTTGGTTCGCTACGCGAACTTGCGACCCACGAGGAGCTCGCGGCTGGTCGTGACGGCCTCCTTGAGATCGTCCTCGACCTTGGGCGGCGCCCAGAGGCGCGGCTGACCACAGGCGACGTCACGTTGCTTGAGCGCGAGATCACCGATGAAGATCTCAACTGGGTCATCTCGCGTATCGGCGATTTCGGCGGCGACAATCGCGCCGGCATTGAGCGAACGCTGCATCGCATCTCCGCAATCAGGAATCGTGCCGATCGCGTCGTT
>JBJSXZ010000076.1:0-4287 GCA_046086645.1 Candidatus Limnocylindrus sp. | reverse complement strand
CGCGCGATGCGCACGAGTCGGCGGCTGCGCTGACGACCTTGAGCGAGGATCACCCGAGATGAGCAGCACCTATCTTGACCTCTGGCGGGTTGCGGGGCGAGCCCCGCAGCCGGGTCGCAGCGGGAGCCTTCCCGCGCCACTTGATGCGATGAATGGGAGTGGCCTTGCGGGGGCGGAGCACTCACGCATCCTCCCCTTCCTCACGCCAGAAGACCTACTCACCCCGACCACAGCTGGGTTCATTGGTGGATTTGAGATCGAGAAGGGGACGCTCGTCGGTGGTGAGATTCACGCACGGCTTCGGGTGCGGGCAACCAAAGAGATCAAGGCGCGCGGCGCACTTGTCCTCGTCAAGGGCTACACGATTCGCGAGGAGGCACGGAGCGAGACGCATAAGCGTGGCAACAACACTTTCACTGAAAATTGGGTCGAGGTCGTTGCCGCGGAGCTTGAGGCGACGCCACTGATCGAGGTTCCACTCCCCGCCACGCTTGTTGTAGGCGACGAGATCGATCTCAAGATCCTTGCCCCATCACCACGACTCGGCCCACCATCGGTGCATGCGGGCGTGCTCGCAATAATCTGGACGATTCAGGCAACGTGGGATATTCCCCTGGGCGGCGATGAGCGGGTCGCTGGGATCGTCACTGTTTCGCAGCACCCTGACATGGTGCGCTCCGGCGTCATGGCGCTTGGCTCATCAGCACTGATGGGAGAGTGGTCTGCGGGAAGCGCAACACTGAATGTCACTCCGGCTCCGCCGCTCACCCCAGGCACAGCGTTCACCGTGCATGTGCGTTGGCCCGATGCCTCCGGTGGCCGCGGTGCACGCGTCGAGCTCTATGTCGACATCAAGAATGCGTGGCCAATGTGTATCGCCTCGGCAAAGATGGAGACGGCAGCGCTCGTGGCCGGGGTTGATGTGCAATTTGAGATCCCCGCTGACGCGCCACCGGTCTTCGATTTGCAGAACATCACGCTGCGCTACCGCGTTCGTGCACTCGTAGATCTTCCACTCCGCCCTGACATCGCGATTGAGCGCAACGTCGCAATCAGTTAGGTCAATCAACGAATCCGAGCGCTGCCAGGCAGATACGCAAGCCGAAGGCGATGATCAAAAACTGACCGACTAGGCGCGTGAGCGCGACAAGATTCGGCGGCAAGAGTCGACCCGCGGCGGCCCCCATTGCACCGAGGAAGAGTTGCCAGCTGAGGCTTGCTCCGGCCGCGCCAACGGTGAAGGCAACACCCTGGAGCGGCTCCGCGCCAAGCCCAGGGAGTCCGACGGCGAGAGCCACGAAATAGAGCACCGTGGCTGGGTTGAGCGCCGTAAGGGCGATAAAGCGAAGGTAGAGCTGCGCCACGCCACCGCGGATGCGCGGATCGTGAAGGTTGGTTGTTGCCGTGCCAGCACGGCGGATTCGAGCATGGCCGATCAGGCCACGCAGCCCAATTGAGACGAGCACGAGCCCAGAGAGCACCTGGAGCGGCACGATTACAAAGGCGAGGAGGCTGCTGATCAGCCCGCCAAGGGCGAGGGCCGAGGCGCAGTAGAGGAGGTCGACGGTGGCGGCACCCGCCCCAGCCGCGAGCCCGCGGCGTAATCCGCCGATCATGCCAGTCTCGATGATCAGCACGGCGATGACCCCAACGGGGACAGCGATGGCAAAGCCTGCAAAAATGCCTGCGAGCAGTGCGCCGTACATTGGCGCATCATAGTGGTGCGGGGTTCCCGCGATGAGATGGAGGAGCAATGACGCAGATCTTCCTCACCGGTGGCTCAGGATTCGTCGGCAGCCATGTGGCGCCCGCACTCATCAATGCGGGACACAGCGTCGTGGCGCTCGTGCGCAGCCCTCGCGCAGCGGCCGACCTACGGAAGCGACTTGGTGCGAACGAGTCGAGCCTCGTGACGCGGATCGGCAGCGTCAACGACCCGGCGGCGCTGGACTCTGCAATGGTCGGCTGCCACGCGGTCGTCCACCTCGTCGCTCTCCCGCGCGACTGGAACAACGGTGCCGATCTCCATCGGGTGAACACCGAAGGGACAAGGCAGGTCGTTGATGCGGCGCGCAGCGCGGGAATCACACGCATCGTCCACCTTGGGGCACTCGGCGTTGAGGAGCGGGCAGACCTTCACTACGCCAACTCGAAGGCGCGTGCCGAACGCATCGTGCGAGAGTCTGGCCTCGATTACACGATCCTCAAGCCGAGCCTCATCTGGGGCGAGCGCGACGGGTTCTTCAACATCGTCGCCACACTCGTCAAGATCCCTGCACCGATCGTTCCGGTCCCGGGCAACGGGAAGAGCCGCTTTCAGCCGATCTGGGTTGGCGATGTTGCACGTGCAATCGTTTTCGCGCTCGCTCACCCCGAGCGAACCATCGGTCACTCGTTCGAGCTTGGCGGTCCACGCTACTGGACCTACGCGGAGATCACCGCCGAGGTGGCTCGCGCGCTCGGCAAGAGACGCCTGATCATGCCAATGCCCGTACCGCTGATCAAGCTCGTCGCCGGCGCATCAGAACTTGTGCGATTCCCATTCCCTGTCGCAACAGATCAGTTGCGTCAACTCGCGCTCGATAACATTGGCGCAGTGGATGCAGTCGAGCGGGAGTTCGGCTTTGTACCTGCGGATATGGGTGGCCGACTCGGCTACCTCAAGTTGCCTTCGAAGAAGCAGTAAGGGGGAGCGATGCGTTTCCAGATCGGCACGAACGGGCTCAACGGCGCGGCGGGAAAGGGTGGCGTGCTCGCGCTCCCCATTTTTAGTGACGAGTTGGAGACGGCGCATCTACATCAGATCAACGCGAAAAGCGCTGGCATGGTTGCGAGCCTTCGCGCGATCGGCGAGGTGAAGGGCACCCTTTACAGTGCCGCACTCGCCCCTGCCGGCACGCTCCCAGCCGAGCATCTTCTTGTCACGGGCGCTGGCCCAGTTGTTGAACTTGATCGGCAGGTGTTGCGCCGGTGGGCATCGGCCGTTGTGCGCCGTCTTGCCGGTCGTACGGTCACGCGCCTCGCGATCGACGCCACGCCCCTTATTGCCGCACTGCGTGGGAAGGCTCCTGCACTTCGCGCCGATGGTGGCGCAAGCTTCGGTGCTGGACACAACAGCACGCCAGCGAAGAACGCGGCGGAGATCCTTGTTGTCGAACTTCTCGTGCGTGGCGTCATTGAGGGCATGTTCCATGAGGGGATCGGCGGAAAGAGCACGATAAGTGCCGCCCCTGCCAAGCTCGACCTCGTGGAGATCCTCTTGCCAGCCGGGTGCGATGGCGCCGCTGCGCAGGCAGCCGTCCGGCGCTCGGAGATCATCGCCGACGGAACGGTGCGAACTCGCCGCTGGTCAAACCTGCCGGCGAATGAAGCCACGCCACTCGCCGTCGCTGAAGCCGCACGCGATCGCGCACGTGCAGTAGGACTTCGCGCGCGCATCGTCTCTGCGAGCGAACTCACGCGCATGGGTGCCGGGATGTTGATGGCGGTAGGGAGGGGCTCCGACAATCCGCCGTGCCTCATCGTTCTCTCTGGCGGAGCACCCGGCGCAAAGGATCCACTCGGTCGCCGCTTGGCGATGGTGGGGAAGGGCGTCTGCTTCGATACTGGTGGCATCTCCATCAAGCCCGCCGACGGGATGGAAGAGATGAAGATGGATAAGAATGGCGCGATCGCCGTGATGGAGGCTGCAGCGACAATCGCGCAGCTCGATCCAGGCCGACCGATCCATGCGGTGGCGGCGATGGTAGAGAACATGCCGGGCAGCCATTCAACGCGGCCTGGCGATGTGGTGACGGCGCTGAATGGAAAGCGCGTCGAGATCACGAACACCGACGCAGAGGGGCGCCTCATCCTCGGCGATGCGATGACGTTTGCGGAGCGAGAGCTCAAGGCCACGCATCTTGTCGATGTCTCAACCCTCACGGGGATCGCCTTTGCCGCCTACGGTGGCGAGGTCGCAGCGGACTGCGGCAACGATGCCGCCTTCCAAGACGAGTTCCATCTTGCTGCCCGCGTGGCCGGAGAAGTCTACTGGCCTTACCCGTTGGCCAGTGCATACAAGAAGAACATGGACACCTGGTCCGCCGACTTCCAAAACTCTGGCACGCGCGAGGCGTCGCTCATCCGGAGCGGCCTCTTTCTCAAGGAGTTTGCGACGGTGCCGTGGATGCACCTCGATATCGCTGGCACGGCGTATCGCCGCACGGCGGCCCCGTTCGCCGGTCGCGGCTCAACGGGCGCTGCGCACCCGACACTTGTCGAGCTTGCCATGGGCGGCGGAGTGCG
>JBJSXZ010000075.1:0-8305 GCA_046086645.1 Candidatus Limnocylindrus sp. | reverse complement strand
CGACCTCGCCGAGGCGGCGCCCGTCGTAGGGCACGATGCCCGCATTCTCGGCACGAATAACTACGACGATACGACCGACTCTGACGTTATTGTTGTAACGAGTGGCATCGCGCGCAAGCCGGGCATGAGCCGCGACGATCTCATCAATACCAACGCGGGAATCGTCCGCAGCGTCGTGATTGAAGCGGCGAGGCGCTCGCCGCGCGCGATCCTCGTCATTGTCACCAACCCGCTCGACGCCATGTGCCACGTTGCGCTAAAGGCATCGGGCTTCCCGAAGGAGCGCGTGATCGGTATGGCCGGCACCTTAGACTCAGCGCGCTTCCGCCACTTCATTGCACTTGAGGCGGGTGTGAGCGTCGAGGATGTTCGTGCGTTCGTACTCGGGGGGCACGGTGATACGATGGTGCCGCTGCCACGCTACTCGTCGATCGGCGGCATCCCCCTCCCAGAGTTTCTCCCTGCAGATCGAGTTGATGCGATCGTGAAGCGTACACGCGATGGCGGGGCAGAGATCGTCGGACTCTTGAAGACCGGCTCCGCTTTCTACGCGCCTGCGGCAGCAACGTTCGAAGTGGTGGAGAGCATCCTGCTCGATCGCCGTCGCTTGATCCCATGTGCCGCGCTGCTCGAGGGCGAGTACGGCGTTCAGGGCCTCTACGTGGGAGTTCCAACGGTGATCGGTGGGAGCGGGATTGAGCGAATCGTCGAGATCAAACTCACCGCTGAAGAGTCGACCGCATTTGCCAAGTCTGCCGCTGCAGTCAAGGAGCTCGTCGAGCTTCTCTAGTCGCTAGAACCAGCGGCTGGTAATGACCTTTTTCGTGGTGTAGAACTCGATCCCGTCGCGTCCGGTGGCGTGGAGGTCGCCGAAGAAGCTCTTGCGGCGGCCGCTGAAGGGAAAGAAGGCCATCGGTGCCGCGACGCCAACGTTGACGCCGAGCATCCCTGAGGTTGCGCGGCGCTTGAACTCGCGCGCCGCTCGACCCGAGGCGGTATAGATCGAGCCCGCATTCCCGTACTCGTTCGTCTCGGCCATGAGGCGCAGCGCCTCGTCGAGATCCTTTGCGTAGAGTACGGAGAGTACTGGTCCGAAGATCTCCTCGCGTGCCAGCGGCGAGCCCTCGTCGATATTCAGCATCGTTGGCCCAACGAAGTAGCCTGTCGAGGGCCCAGTGCCGCGACCATCACGAATCATCGTTGCGCCGGTGGCGAGCCCCTCGTCGACGAGTCGATGCACCCGGTCGCGCGCTTCGCCACGGATCACTGGCCCGAGCGTGACGCCCTCGTCAAGTCCGAAGCCCATCTTGATCGTCTCTGTGTGCTCGACGAGCCTCGGGAGGAGGCGTTCACGCGCCTCGCCAACCACGGTGAGCACCGAACCTGCGAGGCAGCGCTGCCCCGCGTTGCCAAATGCAGACTCGGCGATGTTGGGCACGCTCTGCTCCAACACGGAATCGGGCATCGCAATGATGTGATTCTTTGCGCCGCCAAGCGCCTGCACGCGCTTCCCGTTTTTTGCGGAGGTCTCGTAGACGATGCGTGCGACGCGCTCCGATCCGACGAAGCTGATCGCATCGACCCCTGGGTGCGTGACGAGTCCAGTCACCGTTTCGACGGCACCGTGCACGAGATTGACGACGCCGGCAGGGATCCCTGCCTCCGCGCAGAGCTCAACGATGCGCTGCGACGAGAGTGGCGTGCGCTCCGACGGCTTGAGGATGAATGTGTTGCCTCAGGCGATCGCGAGCGGGAGCATCCACATCGGCACCATGAATGGGAAGTTGAACGGGGTGACACCTGCAACGACGCCAACCGGGAACCGCACCATCTCTGAATCGATTCCGCGCGAGACCTGATCGAGGTTCTGGCCCATGAGCAGGGTCGGGGCACCACAGGCAAAGTCGACAACCTCAATCCCGCGACGAACCTCGCCTGCGGCGTCGGAGTAGACTTTCCCGTTCTCGGTCGTGACAAGCTTTGTCAGCGCATCGCGGTTGTCGAGGAGCGCCTCACGCAACTTGAAGAGGTAGCCCGCGCGCTCGGGCGGCGGCATCTCACCCCACTCGTGTGCGGCGGCCTGTGCAGCGGCGACTGCAGCAGCAACATCGGCAGCGTTGGAGAGGGGTACGTAGGCGAGTGGCTGCTCGGTGGCGGGGTTTGGCACAACCAGCTTCTCCGATGAGGTCGATGCAACCCAGGCACCACCGATGAAGTTCTTCAGGATTGCAGGTACTTTCTGTGCCGCAAGTGCCTCGATCGTCATTCCCATGGGGGCATCTTACGCGCTCGATAGGATTCCGCTGTTCGCCTCCCCATACCGTGCGCTGTGGGATACCTCGCATGCGGCGGAGGGGTATCCTCAGCGAAGTCGCGAGCGCATCTGGCTCGCACAGCACAGGAGGCGCGATGGCTGGGTCGAACGGGAGTGCAAAGGGGATGAGCGGGGCAGAGATCGTCGCCCTCTCCAAGCGGCACACGATGACCGAATGGTCGCCACAGGCCGCAGCGAATCCGATCCCGATCGCGCGCGCAAAAGGCTCCTGGTTCTGGACTCCCGAGGGTGACAAGATCCTCGACTTCAATAGCCAGCTCATGTGCACGAATATTGGCCACGGCGATGAGCGTGTCTTGCGCGCAATCACCGAGCAGGCGGCGACCCTCGCCTACGCAAACCCATTCATGGCCACCGAGCCACGCGCTCGTCTTGGCGCAAAACTTGCAGAGATTTGCCCAGGCGACATCGATGCCTTCTTCTTTACCAATGGCGGAGCCGAAGCCGTCGAGAATGCCTTCCGCATCGCGCGCCTCTACACTGGGCGGCACAAGATTGCCGCACGCTACCGCTCGTATCACGGAGGAACGTCCGGTGCGCTCACGGCAACGGGAGACCCACGACGCTGGTTCACGGAGCCGGGCCTGCCCGGAATCTTCCGCATCCCCGATTTCCATGATTACGGTGCAGCTGAGCCGCGCCCCGCGGCCGAGGTTCTGGCGGAAACCGATCGCGTGTTGCGCTTTGAGAATCCGCAAAGCGTCGCCGCCATCATCGTTGAATCGGTAGTTGGAACGAACGGGATCCTCATCCCGCCCGATGGCTACATGCAAGGGCTGCGCGAGTTGTGCGACCGCCATGGCATTCTCCTGATCGCCGATGAGGTGATGGCGGGCTTTGGCCGCACGGGGAAGTGGTTCGCAGTCGATCACTGGGGCGTCGTCCCCGACATGATCACGATGGCAAAGGGGCTGACGAGCGCCTATATCCAACTCGGAGCGCTTGGTATGCGTCGAAAGATCGCAGATCATTTCGCGGAGAAGGTCTTCGGTGCTGGACTCACCTACAACAGCCACCCGCTTGCATGTGCAACAGCACTCGCAACGATTGGCGTCTACGAAGAGGATGGCCTCATCGACCGTGCCGCATCAACCGGGAAGACGTTGCAGACATATCACGCACGGATGAAGGAGAAGCACCCGTGCGTGGGGGCGGTTCGCAATATTGGACTCTTCGGGATCATTGAGTTGGTGCGCGATCCGAAAACACATGAGCCGATCGCAGCATTTAACGCAACCGCGCCAGAGATGGCCGCGCTCGGCGCATTCTTCCGCAAGAATGGGCTCTATACCATCGTTCGCTGGAACGGCTTCTTCACGAATCCGCCGCTCAACATTAGTGACGAGGAGCTTGACTTTGCGTTTGATGTAATCGATCGTGGCCTCACCGAGGTAGATCGCTCACTCGGCCTCGCGTGACATTAAGTTCTATCGGAAGCGGCTCCCCGCCGCCCGTTCTCTCGCTGCTCGTTCGCGGAGCGATCACCGAGGCGGCACATCGCGGCGACGTTGCCGTTGTCGGTGAGGGGGGTGTCCTCGTCGGCTCGCTTGGAAATCCCGACCGCCTCGTCTCCCTGCGGAGCGCAGTAAAGCCATTCACTGCGGTCGCTTTGCTCGCCGCAGCTGCAGAACGCGGCATTGAGATTGCTGAAGAGTTTGTTGCACTTGCTGCGGCGAGTCATGCCGGTTCGCCCGAGCACGTTGCAGTCGCACAGGCCGCGATCGCTCAGCATGGGCTCGATCCAGGTCTCTTGGTGCATGGGCGGCCCGCATCGCAGCGCGGAGATGCGGGCGTCGATCTGCTCAGCCACATGTGTTCCGGACAGCACCTGTCACTGCTTCTACTCGCGCAGGCCATGGGCGTAGATGGTCGAGGCTACGATGCGTACGATCACCCCGTCCAACTGCGCCTTCGCGAGGTAGTTGGCGAGCTCCTCTCGTGCGACCTGAGCGCTGCACCGTGGGGAGTAGACGGTTGTGCAATTCCAACCTCTGCGGTGCCGTTGCGCGCGACTGCAGAGGGTGCACGCCGCTGGGCGAACCCCGCCGACGAGGCGGTTCCGCACAAATATCGACCGCATCTTGCGCGCGTGAAGGCTGCTGCGATCGCACACCCGCGACTCATTGCCGGCGGGGGATTCCTTGATACAGACCTTATTCGTGGCGGTGCAGGAGAGGTCGTCGCAAAGCAGGGGGCCGAAGGCCTCTGTCTTGTTGGAGCACCTGGCTTAGGCATCGCCGTTCGCACCGAAGACGGTGACGCGGCAGCGCGCGCGGGCCGCGTTGCAACGTGTGCCGCCCTTGCAGCAATGGGTGTAGCGGTTGCAGGATCTGCTGCGCTGAGCCATCACCGCATCGTTCGCCTCCCCGATCCGCGAGGCGGTGAGCCGCTTGCAGAGGTTCGGCCAAGCGAAGCGTTCGAGATACTGCGCGCTCGCTAGCCTTGTCATCACCCCTTCGACCTGCGGAAGCGTGGCGACTCCTTGACCTTCCGAGTGCGCCGAGTGTTCCCGAAGTGAAGGCTGCGTATCGCCGCCGCGCAAAGGAGTTCCACCCCGATCTTGCCGCGTCAACCACCCGTACGTCTTCTGCAGATTTTGCTCGCATTACCGAGGCGTACGTCGTTGCACTTGCAGAAGCACAGGCGGCCGGACGCCGCGATGCAACACGCCCGCTGCGTGCAGCGACTCCTGTACGTCCCCCACGCACGGGCACCGCGCGGCAGCCCAACTCGACATCGCCCCGGGCACGTCCAGGTTCGACGACCTACGAGGGGGGCGAGCCAGCGGAGGGTGACGATCCGGTCTGGGATGGAGCGCGCTGGGTTGGCGCCGATTCAGGTACCTACTGGACAGTGAACCCGCGTGAGTATGCGGATCCGCGGAAGCATGGGCCAGAGTATCGTGCGCGCGGGCGGCGCCCTGTGCGACGGGAGGCGCGCAGCAAGCAGCCGGCTGAGCATGTCGCACGCACCGGGCCGGTACAGGCCAGGCGAGCGGTGATCCAGGCTTCGGCGATTCCATGGCTGGGGTTGACCGCGGCACTCGGCATGGGGGCAGCCGTCCCATTAGGGCTCCTCGATGGGCGCCCACTCGGGCTCGTCGCTGCAGCGAGCGGGCTCGCGGCTGCGAGCTTCGCCATGATGCGCGGTTGGCGCCGCTAGGATCAACAGATGGCAAAGGCAACGAGTGCGGCACTTTCCGCGGCGGCGCAGGAGTACCTGCTCGCCATTCGCAGCCACAGCGAGGCAGAAGGGGTGACTCCCTCACTCGTCGCAGTAGACCTCGGCGTCAGCAAGCAGGCCGCAGCTGAAATGTTCCGCCGACTCGCCGACGATCGACTCGTCGCGCCATGCACTGGCCACGCGCGCCTCTGGTGCCTCACGCCGACAGGTGAAGTCGCCGCAGACGGTATCTTCCGCCGCCATGCCCTCCTCGAATGGCTCCTCACCGGTGTCGTTGGTCTCTCGTGGGCAGCCTCAGACATCGAGGCGCGCCGACTCCATGCCTCAATCTCTCCGACACTCGAGGCACGACTTGAAGAACTGCTTGGAAATCCTGAGACCTGCCCGCATGGCAATCCGATCGACCGTGCAACAGAGGCGCGACGCCCTGCGGGTGAGTTGCTCGCTGCGCTCGAGGCGGGAGAGACTGCAGTGATCTATCGCGTGACGGAGGCTGCGGAATCCGATGCTGCGCTCCTTAGCTACCTTGAGGCGCGGGGCTTGATCCCTGGCGCCAAGGTCTCGGTTCTCTCGCGAAGTAGTGCCCTCGACTCGCTGACACTCGACGGGCCAATCGGTCGGGCCACACTCGGGCTGCGCCCCGCTGCCCTCATCCACGTCTTGCGCGGCACGCCAGACGCACGTCTCTTCCATCGTCTACCACGGAGTGCCGCATGAGCGTGCGCGTCCGCATAGCCCCAAGTCCAACCGGCCCGTTCCATATTGGTACGGCGAGAACGGCGCTGTTCAACATGCTCTTCGCTCGCCGGCACGGTGGCACATACATCGTGCGCATAGAAGACACAGACGTCGCGCGCTCTACGAGTGCATTCGAGAGCGACATCCTCGCTGGGCTTCGCTGGCTCGGGCTCGGAGCCGATGAGGGCGTGCAACTCGACCGCGAGGTTGGCGACCGCGGGCCGTATCGGCAGTCGCAGCGAACCGCTCGCTACACTGAAATTGCAGCACAGCTTCATGCGCAAGGGAGCGCCTATTACTGCTTCTGCACTCCCGCGGAGCTCGAGGCAGAGCGAACGGCGCGCGAGGCGGCGAAGCTCCCACCGCGCTACTCCAATCGTTGCCGCAGCGTTGACCCGAACGATGCCGCCACACGCCGGGCCGCGGGTGAGTCTGCGGCGCTTCGCTTTCGCATCCCAGAAGGGTCGGTCGTTATTGACGATCTAGTTCGCGGCAGGGTAGAGATTGACGCTGCAACGCTCGGCGGAGATCTTGTGATCGTGCGCGCAGATGGGAGCCCGCTCTACCACTTCACTGTGGTCGTTGACGATGTGGATATGGGGATCACCCATGTGATTCGGGGCGAGGATCATCTCTCCAACACCCCGAAACACATTCTCATCTTCCAGGCGCTTGGCGCCACGCTTCCGCGGTTCGCGCACCTCCCCCTGATCTTGAATGCGGACAAGACGAAGATGAGTAAGCGGAAGAGTCAGACCGCACTCGCCGACTATCGCGCGGAAGGATTCCTGCAAGAGGCACTGATCAACTTCCTCGCACTCCTCGGCTGGTCGACCGGCAGTGAAGACGAGGTTCTCTCAATGGATGAGCTGGTGCAACGCTTCGACCTTGATCATGTACAGAAGGCCGGCGCCGTCTTTGATCGACAGCGCCTCGAGTGGCTCAATGGCCAGTGGATTCGCAGGCTTACCCCTGCCGATCTTCTTGAACGTCTCCGCCCCTTCTACGAAGATGCCGCCGTGGATGGGCGCATCGGTCGCCCCGCCCGCGACGAGGAGATCCTCGCGCTGATCCCCCTCATCCAGGAGCGGATCCCGTTGCTCTCTTCGGCGATCACCCTCACTGATTTCTTCTTCACCGATGGTGCTGCCTGGGATGGTGCGACGCTTACGCCAAAACGGTGGGATGTGGCGACCACGCTCGCGGCCCTTGAAGCGGCGCGTCCACGAATCGCAGACGCGATTGGCGAGGGCGACGCTCTCCTGCTGCACGCTGATGACCCACTCGAGGGCACCCTGCGAGCCCTCGCAGAGGCGCACGGCTGGAAGTCGGGAGACCTCTTCATGGCCCTCCGCGTTGCAACCACTGGGCGAACCGCAACCCCGCCACTCTTTGACAGCATGCGCCTCCTCGGGCGTGCCGCCGTGCTCGCACGCATCGATGCGGCAATTGCGCGCCTGCGCGGGTAGGATTCAGCCATGCGTATCAGCCAACTCTTCTTTACGACGCTTCGCGAGGATCCAGCCGACGCCGAAATGCCGTCCCACCAACTCCTGTTGCGAGCCGGCTACATCCGCCCGCTCGGCGCTGGCATCTATTCGCTCTTGCCACTCGGCATGCGGGTCAACATGCGCGTTACGCAGGTGATCCGCGAAGAGATGAACGCCATCGGCGGACAAGAGATGCTCATGCCAGTGGTGCATCCGGCCGACCTTTGGCGTGAGACGGGTCGCTACGATCAGATCGGCCCGGAGATGGGGCGTTTCAAGGATCGTGGCGGACGCGAGATGGTCCTCGCCATGACCCACGAAGAGGTGGTCACCGACCTGCTCCGCACGTTGATCAGCTCCTGGCGCCAGCTCCCCCAGCAGATGTATCACTTCCAGACGAAGTGGCGCGACGAGCCTCGCGCGCGCGGCGGACTGATTCGCGTGCGTGAGTTCACGATGAAGGACGCCTACAGTGCCGACCGCGATGAGGCGGGACTTGATCGCTCGTACAAGCTCTATTACCACGCCTACACGCGCATCTTCGCCCGACTCGGACTTG
>JBJSXZ010000074.1:0-5878 GCA_046086645.1 Candidatus Limnocylindrus sp. | reverse complement strand
GTCCCCGCGGCCGCGAGGAGCGTCGCGGCGGTGTGGCGTAGCTGGTGCCACCCGCTCCGGGGGACACCGGCCCGGTCCATGAGGCGGTGGAGCGCCTTGTAGAGGGAGGAGTCCGACTCGGGGAGCCGGGGGCAGACCTTGCCCGACCGTTGGCGCTGGCGTTCGAGCACCTCCCGGAGCGGGGCCGAGAGGGGGAGCCGCAGGCGCGTCCCCGTCTTGTGCCGGGGGCGGCCGATGAGGCCGGCGTCGAGGTCGATCTCCTTCCAGGTCAGCGCCCGGAGGTCGGCGCGGGAGAGGCCCGCGAAGAGCCCGAGCGTTCGACGTCGAGAAGGCGCTCGACGACACTCTCGAGGTGGCCGAGGCCTGGGATCTCGTGCTCAACCCCTGACCACCCGTCCCGTAGAATCACCCCTGATCTTCGCGCGCCCGTCTCCAGCCGGTCGAGCGAGAGGAGCTTTCCATGCCCTCTCCCTTCGGCTGGGCCCTCGCGGCCCTCGTCGTCATGTCCCTCTTGGCGCTCCTGCGTCGGCGCCCGCCGCTGCGCACCGCCGACGGAGGCCCGCCTCCCGATGTCACGGACTGGGCTTCCTTCGCGCGCGGGGCCCGCGCCGTCGCCGAGCGCGGCCGCGCGCCGGGTCGGGAGCGTCGGATGGCGCTCCGGGCCGAGTGGGACCTCGAGCTCGTGGGGCCCGGCGGCGAGGTGAAGGCCCGGCGCCACTTCAAGAACCTGATCGTGAACGCCGGCCTCGACCAGGCGAAGGACCGCCTCTTCAACCCCGCGACAGCGGCGCCGCTGTTTGGCTTCGTGGCCATCGGCACGGGCGCCGTCGCGGAGACGCCCGTGGATGTGGCGCTGGGGACCGAGGC
Source organism: Candidatus Limnocylindrus sp. (assembly GCA_046086645.1). Classification (GTDB taxonomy): domain Bacteria; phylum Chloroflexota; class Limnocylindria; order Limnocylindrales; family Limnocylindraceae; genus Limnocylindrus. The sequence continues at coordinate 5,011 of JBJSXZ010000074.1, read as the reverse complement.
CGCGCGCGACGCCGTCGCCTACACGGCTGGTGGCACGGGCGTCTGCACCGTGGACCACACCTTCCCCGCCGGCGTGGGCACGGGCGCGATCACCGAGGTGGGCCTCTTCGACGACGCCGTCGCCGGAAACATGTTCAACCGGAAGGTCTTCCCCGCGATCAACAAGACCGCGGGCGACGCGCTCAAGGCCTCCTGCACGATCACGCTCGTGGCAGCGTGACGCCGTGGCCTACGTGGTATTCAACGACGGCGCGACCGACGGCCGCGAGCCGTGGGTGGACTACGAGTTCGTGGACGAACCCTTCGTCGAGGTCATGGAGGAGAAGGGCCCCGGCCGCACGGAGCGCGTCGCGCTCTTCGCCTGCCCGCGCCGTCGCTACCGATGGCCGGCGGGGCTCACCGAGCCGCAGCGTGTCACCTGGGAGGCGTTCCTCCAGGCGGGAGGGATCCTCCGCGACGCGTTCCTCATCGAGGACCCCCGCGACCCTGTGCGCGAGCTCGTGGCGCTGGAACCCGCCGTCGGCGACGGGGTGCGCGTCTCGTTCTCGCTGCCCACGGGAGAGGCGAGCCCCGACTTCCGCTGGTACCCCAAGCAGGAGAGCGTGAAGGGCTACGTCGCGGGCGTGCTGGCGGCGGTCGCGAGCGTGGACACGGACGCGCGCACGGTCACGTTCGCGGCGCCTCCCGCTCCGGCGGCTGCGGTTGCCGCGAGCTACCGGGGCCTGCGCCTCGTGCGGCTGGTGGAGCCCGCAGCGTTCCAAGGCGTCTCCAGGCGGTACGGGCGCTACGAGTTCGCGCTGGAGGAAGTACACCGAGACTGATGTTCTTGATGTGTGGTTACCGCAGGCGGTTCGTATCCACGTCGTATCCCGCCGCCCGAAGCTCACGCGCCAGATCGAGCCGCCATGCTCCACGCTCGTCTAGACCCACCCAGACGATGCCCTCAATGTCCGAGGGACGTTCGACGCTTGGATCCAAGAGCGCGACCACGCGGCCGCGACCCAGCAGACCGTAGAAGTACCCTAGTTCGAGAATCACGTTCTGGCGGGCCCTCGGACGAGTCGCCTTATCTGTAGCAAGCGATCCGACATCGTCTGGCGTGAGGATGACGACTGCGAAGCCACTTCCGGCGGCGTGATGCTCCAGTTTCTCGATCAGGGTGCGGCCGACGTTCGCCTGCTCATGGAGGATGACCGGTCGCAAGCCGAGCGACTCAAGAGTGCGTGCCACGCTCTGCTTGGAGGCCTCATCACGCCCGTGGACTATGAAGACATCGGTCGTTGGTGCTACGGCAGCCGAGGGCTCCGCGGGAACCACGGGCTCATCGCTGAGCTCGGCGAGCAGTCCATCAACGAACGCGACGAGCGACTTGTGCTTCTGGATCGCTGCTGCCGTATTGGTCCGATTCTCGCTCTCGCGAGCGTCACGGTTGAATCCCTCGCTCCCTGGTGCGCCCCCGACGCGCGGCAGCATGGTCCACCGCGGCTGCGCTGTGAGTTGCTCGAAGTCCTTCAGGTGGGCTTGAAGCCTGTTCACGAAGAACGGCTTGGCCTTCGCCGCCCATGCGGCTACCGCCCTCCAGTCGGGGGCCGATGGTGCGGCGGCCACCAGTTCCTCGCGGAGCTCCCTTAGGCGTGCAACCGTGCCAAGGCCTCGTGCCGCCACGCCGCGCCTCCCGTGGATGTCTCGCCGGAAGGGCGAGTGCTGGACCTCATGCTAGCCTACTGTCGGCAGCTCTCTCCAGCGGGCGCCTCTCCACACGGAGGCCTCTATGCGCCCGCTGGTCACGCTTCTCGCGCTCTGCGCACTCCTCTTCTTCAGCGCCTGCCAGGCCGGATCCGGCCCGTCCAGCGCGGTGGAGGCCCAGCCCGCGCTCGGCGTGGGGCTTCGGGTCGTCGCCGGGCCCGAGGGCGGCGTCGGCGTCGATGCCCGGCTCGACCTCGGGAGGTACGCCTGCCGGACCGGCACGGCTGCCGAGGCGCCTGGCCTCAAGGCTCCCACGGCGCCGGCCTTCCCGGCCGCCAGCCCGCCGTGTGCCGACGGCGCGTGTCCGCCCGCGACGGCCGACATCGCCCCGTAGGCCCGGCGGGGCCGCGCGGGAGGCGGCTGCGGCCACTCGCCGCCGGGCGAGCCGCCGCTCGTGCCGCGCGCATCGCCGAGAACCGCGCCCGGAGTTGCTCCGTCTGCGCGTAGACGATCGAGGACGGAAGGGAGGGAACCGGACACCGAGGAGCCCGACTTCGCTGTCACGGCTGAGTGCCCCCTCCGGGGACCGGAACGGCCACGCCCACGACCCCCACCGCCGGGCGGCACAGGCCGCACACGCACCTCAGGGCACCCCCGCGCCCGCCGAATGCGTCGAGAACTCGAACATCGCATTCAGATTGGTCTGACACTTACCTCGGCTGGGTACACTGCACTCGCACCGGATGGCGCCGAGACCTCTGTCGAGGAGACGCATAGGGGTCGCGCCGGGCTTGCGACGCTCTCGGAGCCCCTACTTGTTGACGGATGGACCGCGGACATCGCTCGCGAGGAGGAGATGTAGCCCCGCCAGTGCCAGGATTGCACCCTGAAGCAACGCACTGAGGTACACGTCATGCGTCTGGCCGAAACACTGACAACTACGTCGCGTGCCATGGGCCTCCGCAAGCGCGATCGTCACCACCGCGGCACCCAGCGTTCCCGCGATAGCAACCTTTGCTCCCAGATTCGCCGGCTGGCCACCGCGCAAGAGCAGCGCTGCGACTAGCAACTCTCCGAGGGCGACGAGCAGGTAGGGAACGCTCTGCGCGTCAACTGGTGGCCGACGTACCCATCCCTGGACCTTCAGTGCGACGAAGCCTAGGAGCATCAACCCCCGGACGAGTCGAGGTCCGATGTGCAAGAGTTTATTCATCGCTTCAGTCGCAGCTGGATCTCGAGGAGTTCTAACTCCCCGCGCCTCACCTGCACTGTCCTCGACTCCGCATCAAGTCCCTCCATCTCTACAACAACCCTGTACTCCCCTGGCCGAAGCGGAAGTGCCTCGTACTGACGACGACCCGTCGACGGGTCGATGTGAATCTGCCCGACCGCCATCGGAGCGCCGTAGAGCTTCCCCGTCACATTGGTCGGGGCGTAGCCCACACGAATCTCGCCGACAGGTCCACCGCCCTCATCGCGAGCGTCCAGGAGAATGCCGGACATCTCTACGTCGAAGTCGACATCCACTCGGCCACCGGGGGGCACGTCCAGACGCTGCCAGTCGTCCGCACGCGTGACGTCACCCTCCAGACGGACCTCCACCTGGCCAGCGGGGATGCCCTCAAACACGACCGTTTCCTCGCCCTGACGTACCCCGCGGGTTGTTCCCGCGAAGTCCGCTCCCCGAACCGCAAGGCGGTCCAGCCCTGGCCAGAGAACGTCCCGGCCGGCCACGCTTCCGCGTCGATGTCGAACCCGCGCGACGATTTGGCCCGCACCGGTCGATTGGCGGGGGGTAAGGAGAATCTCGTCGAACTCCTTGCCGCTCAACAGAGACTGCAGCGTCCAAACGCGCACAAGCACGAGCGCAGGTTCGTACCCGGGGACGTTGACCGCGAGTCGAACCTGATGCGGTATCTCCGAGGTGCGAAGTCCGGATAGTCGCGCAAGCGCGGAGTAGACGCCGATCTCAGAAGCATGCTCCTGCGGGAAGGCGAACCAGTTATCCTGACCTCGAATCACACCGGGCTGCATTCGAAGATTCGTTGGCGCAAAGACCTCATGACCTACAACGGCCAGCTCGTGCGGACCGAAGCCAATGGAAGCACCGGACACCCTGTCTCGTAGACGCACGCGAACGAGTCGGGTCCCCACGAGACGCAACTCCACCTCGGCCGTAGGCCCGTCTCTCGTGAGCGCGGCCAGGGTTCCTCGCGGCTCCAAGGCGACCGAGTCCGCCGCCGCCGGGAGCAGACGGTATCGTCCGAGTGGCACTGAGAGACGGAAGCGACCCGTCGAATCAGAAAGCGCCGTAGTTGCCGTGTTGCGATCCGTGTCAACTAGTCCTGCCGCAGCCAGTGTCGGGCTCAGGTTGGAACTCGTACACGCGACCGTGGCCCCGATGACCGGGTCGCCCGCCTGGTCTAGCACCAAGCCCCTGATCTCTCCCTCTGCCGGGACCAAGGCGACAGTGTGCGACCCGCCTGCGGGGAGCGGCATGAGCGCCGAGACAAAGCGTGTGGCTCGCACGTGGAGGAAGAGCCCCACCCCTGCCGCCGGCAACGATGCTTGACCTGAACTGTCTGTCGTGGCCTCCGCGACGACCGCACCGGTCATCGGGAGAATAAGTTCGACGCCCGCGTCACCTGCAATCTCAAGCACGCCGACTCGAGCATCGGGCACTGGCGAGCCGTCGGCCTTCGAGAGCACGGTGAGCTGAATTCGCGCGCTATCGGGAGCGGTACGGACCGTGGACAACTGGCCCGCACGCAGGCCCTGCAGGGTCGGGGGTCGTGATTCTGGGTCGGGTCTGCCAGCCGGTGTCGGAATGTAGGTGACTACAATTGGCTTCGGCGCAGCGAGTTGAATCCAAAGGGCGAGGCCCGCCGCAGCGAGCGACACGGCTATCAGAAGCAGCGTTTCGCGGGTTCTTCGCATATCCGTACAAAGCGGGCGTGGCTACAACTCGGCGACACACAGCCCGGGGCCCACTGCGGCCCCCGGTCCTGGCCAGAGTCGCGGAGAAACCTGGATGCCGCTCTACTGGCAGACGCACTTGAAGTCGTTGCTCGTCTGCGGGTCGCCCTCTTCGACCTCTGTGCATGTACCACTGTTGCAACTGCCTCGGCAGTCCGTGTCGCCGCAGACCATGCCCTGCGGGGTGTCGTAGTACCACCCCGTGACATCACAATACACGCCAGAAGAGGCGTAGTCCCAAATGACCGACACGCTTCCATCGGCGTTCTGCTTGAAACAGCAGCACGACCACGCATAGGCGGTTTGGCCTCCCGGGAGAACCCTGGAGGGAATTCCCGGCATGTTCCGC
>JBJSXZ010000073.1:0-3565 GCA_046086645.1 Candidatus Limnocylindrus sp. | reverse complement strand
CACGCGTGGTCAGCCAGAGCTCGTTTGGGGTGATCTCAAGTCGAACTCCCGCTGAATGAGCCCATGCCTGCAGGCGCGCGGTTAGCTGAGGTCCAGACGGCTCCATGACGTGTAGGCCTGTGACTCGACCTGCCGCACATGCAGCGCTTAGCCCCTCTTCGTACGTCTCGGCCTGGATCAACTGCACGGTAAGCCCTTGTGCGCGCAGCTGTTCTGCAAACTCACGACCCGCAGCGCGCAGAGTGACCAGCGCCTGCACGTGTCGCGGTGCTGGTTGACTATCACGTGACTCAACCATCAAGATCGTCGGCCTCGTCTTCTTGCTTGAAAGTGCGGAATAGACTGGACCCACCTGATCGGTGAGTTGATCTGGAAGGACCAAGATATGTGGGCTCGAGCTCATCGCTTAGCTCGGCAGGCTTCGCTACAGTACTTCACCGTACTCCAGACGCGAGTCCAGCGGCGCCGCCAAGAGAATGGTCGGCCACACGAGATGCAGATCTTCTCGGCACGCAAGCTCGGTGGAACATGACGCGAAGCTGCATGCGCAGTACGAGCGCGATCTTTATTCGCCATTGGGTTCGGGGATACCCTTGATCGCGCGAGCATATGCCTCCAGCGTCCGCAATCGTGCTTCCGCGTGATCAACGATCGGTTCTGGATATTGCACCCCGAGCGTGATTCCGGCTGAGGCGAGCGTCGTTGGGTGCGCCCATGGCGCGTGAATGGCGGGAGCTTTCAGCGCAGCAAGTTCGGGGATCCAGCGACGTACATACGCACCATCTGGGTCGAAATTTCCCGCCTGTGTGACTGGATTGAAGATGCGGAAGTAGGGCTGCGCATCCGTCCCACTCCCTGCTGACCACTGCCATCCACCGTTGTTGGCAGCTATGTCGCCATCAACAAGATGTTGCAAGAAATGCGCCTCGCCTTTGCGCCAATCAACGAGCAGATCTTTAGTCAGGAACGAGGCGGTGATCATGCGCGCGCGATTGTGCATGAATCCACTTGCGTGAAGCTGCCGCATTGCAGCATCTACGATCGGGTAGCCAGTACGCCCTTCTCGCCAGGCGTTGAACGGTTCATCGCGCTCATCCCACGCAATTGCATCATACGCGGGCTTCCACGACGACCGTGCGGCGTGCGGGGCATGCCAGAGTACCTGCGTGTAGAAGTCACGCCATGCGATCTGGCTCACCCAGAGCCGCTCGCCTGATCGCTCCCCGCCACGTTCGGGTGGTAGGGGGAGGAGCCGAGCGACGAGTTCGCGTGGCGATAGGAGCCCAAGGTGCAGCGCCGCAGAGAGTCGACTCGTACCCTGTTCGTCGGCAAGCGTATTGCGGCGCGCCGCATATCCATTTGCACCTTGGCCTCGTGCCGCCTTGATCCAGCGTTCAGCCATCTCACGCGCCGCCCTTTCACCAGGCAGTGGGAGCAGCTCACGCAGTGCTGTGGGTTGTGATGCCTGTGTGAGTGCTGCCGCGTTCGGTCGCAACGCATCAGGGAGCACCAGCGCCGGTGGCGCGGGGAGTATCGCTGGGGCGGCAAGCGGCTTGCCTGCACTCGCGGTGACGCGCTCAAGCCATCGCCGAAAGTAGGGTGTGTAAACACCGTACGGAGTTCCACCCCCTGTCAGCAGCTCGTCGGGCTCCACCACCGTGAGGCCGCGCACGGCGTGAAGGGCCACACCGAGCGGGAGCAGCGCATCTGCAATGGCGCGATCACGCGCACGCGCATAAGGTGTGTGGTCCCGCGTGGCAAAGAGTGCAATCTCGCCGCTGGGCTGTGCAACCGAGCGGAGTGTGCTGATCAGTGCAGGAAGTGTGCTGGTAGCGGGTCCTTCGAGTTCAAGGAGTGTTGAGCCGCGCGATGTCAGCTCTCGTGAGAGTTCAGCCAAGCTCTCGCGCAGGTACCAGGTGCGATTTGCACTTGCGCGATGGCCAGCGGTTAGGCTCGGCTCCCAGATGAAGAGAGGTAGGAGCGCTCCATGCATTCCGCGCGCATGCTCGGCAGCGGCGACCAGCGCTGGGTGATCGGCAAGGCGGAGGTCGCGACGCAACCAGAGGAGCGTGATCGGAGTACTCATCGCGCGAAGATCATCGCATGCTCAACGTGGGGTGGAGGCCTTAAGGTCATCGGGTGTATCGATGTCCGCGAGTGCGGTACCAAGTGGATCAAGGCGTGAAACGATCCGAGCGTCGAGTATCGCTGCAGCGAGCGCGCCAGCAAGGTCGCGTAACCGTGGGAGCTCCCCGTTTACAGCCACGGCAGCGCGAAGTGCACCGAGGCTTGTTGCAAGTGGGAGCGGCTCGTCGGCACGAAGGATCACGCTCCCGGTCGCTGCCGCCATGAGGCCGAGGAGCGGTGGGGGTGCGAACGGTGCATCTCCTGCAACGATGATCAGCCTCGTGCTTGCGCGATGGTCGCGCAACCTATCACTCGCGAGAAGATCAGCAAGTGCTGCGGCGGGCCCCGCCAACGGGCGCTTGTCTGGAATGCACACGGCGGGATAGCTGAGGTTTGGCTGGCCAAGGACAAGGGTCTCAGAAACAGCAGCGACGAGTGAGGCGTATGCCGCGTCGATCACACGCACGCCGGCAAGCTCGGGGCGCCCGCGCTGATCTGCAAGTGTGGCGGTGATCACCGCATCTAACTTGCCACTCGGGAATCTGGCGCTCGCACCTCCAGCAAGTAGGATGCCGATCGCACTCACGGGGATCCCGCCTCTACGCTGCTGGGTCTACTGGGATGATCTCGACGATCGCATTGTAGTCGGGCACGTGGCTAATCGGATCACGATGCGTGCCACTGATGAGTGGATTGGCCTCGGGGAAGTGCATCTGCACGTTGCCAGCGCGAATTGGTGCAACTTTGATGTGCGCTGCGACCTCTCCTGTTGCGCTACGGACACGGACTGCATCGCCGTCAGAAAATCCTCGCGCAGCGGCATCTACACTCGAGATCAGGATGTCGCTGCGTAGTGCACCGTTAAGAGGATCGCGATCTTTCCACACCATGGAGTTGAACTGCTTGCCGCGGCGTGTGGAGAGGTTGAGCTTCCCAGCTGGGAGTGTTGCCTCAATCGGCAGGACTGTTGCAAAGTGTGCCTTACCATCTGCCGTCGCAAAGACCTGTCCTTCACACAAGCGCTCGCCACCCCATTGGATCGCATCACCGCTCTTCTGCAGCGTCTCGACCCCACGATAGCTCGGAACGATACGGGCGATCTCTTCGCGGATCTCTTGCGTCCCGCGGGGGAAGGCAACAAGATGCGCGCGGGCTGGGTCGACGACCGCAGCGAGCTGTGTGAACACCTCCCACTCAGGTCGCGCCTCGCCGATGCGCGGTCCTGGAATCTCTGGGCTGAATGCGACACGCCGCTCGGTTGTCGTTTCCGTTCCGCCGCCAGGAACCTCGTAGCGCGTTGTTGCGGGCAGGAGGAGTACCGCCTCACCTGGGTCGATCAACATCTGGCTGCTGAGCACGATGTCTTGGTGGACGCGGAGCGGCACCTTCGCGAGCGTCTTCGCAATCGCATCGGGGTCGGGCATCGTCTCCATGAAGT